>JAKEHD010000731.1 GCA_022615215.1 Blastocatellia bacterium | reverse complement strand
TCGGCCAGAGCGATGAAGACCATATAACATTCGCACTCGTCGAACAGCGCGTTATGGTAACTCACGACGCGGACTTTCTGCGTTATGCGAGCACCGAAAGCAATCATTATGGTATCGTCTACGGCCACAAAGCGGCTCACTCAATCGGCCATATCATCGATAGCTTGATACTGATCTATGAAGTGCTCACACTTGAAGAGATGGCCGGGCGTGTCGAGTATATATGACGGCTACTTATTCGGCTCGATGGGGGCGGGGCGGAGGGCCTGATCGAGGAGTTCGGCGTATTTGGCGCTGCGTTCGGCTATGGTCTCTTCGGTCTCTCTCATCTCTTTGCGGGCTTGATATAACTCATCGGCTATTTGCAGGGCGGCAAGTATCGCTACGCGCAGGGAATCCACGGTCATACCGGCGCGGGCGATGTCGTTCATGCACTGGTCTACGTGCGCGGCCAGTTGCTGTATGTATTCAGGGTCGTGGTCGCTGCGAAGGCTGTAGGTCTGATTGTATATGACGACCTTGTAAGATTGAGTCGGATTGTTTTCCATCTCGTCGCTCACTGTTACAAACACACGCCCGAAGACTGAATATCTCGGCAAACAGGCCGCGCGCCCCAAAGGACGCCGCGCACGCCTCTCTACCCGAAAGCTGAACGCTTGGCAAGACGACCGTTCACTTCTTTGCCGTTTCGGCAGTCTCGATGTCGAGGACCGCTATGGCGTCGAGCATCGCCTCGACCTTGAGCTTTATGGTGTCGCGTTCGCCAAGCAATCGTTCGACCTGCAATTCGAGCCGCTCTTTTTCGTCGCTTAACTGGCTCACTTCCCTGCGCAGGCTCAAGACCTCGCGTTCGAGCGATTCGCGCTCCTGGCGCTCCCGCTTGAACTGCTCCAGCGTCCGGTAGATTTTGTCTTCAAGGTGCGAGAACTTTTCCAGTCCGTAGATTCCGCTCACCTATCTTCTCTCTTTCCGAAACGATGATATGATTCATCGGATTTTGACCACAGATCACACAGATTTCACAGATCGTCGGAAGAAAGAAATCTTTGTCTGTGTTATCTGTGTCATCTGTGGTTGGTCTTTTCCGCCTTCGTTCATCGTTCATCACTCAACGTAATTGAGCGCCGCAGCGGTCCTGCAAGGTCTGCCTGACCCGCTCGTGCATCCGAGAAACTTCTTCGTCTGTAAGGGTGCGCTCCTCGCCCCTGTAAGTCACGCGAAATGCCATGGAGCGAAAGCCTTCGGTTATCTCTTTGCCCCTGTACATATCAAAGAGCCTCACTGAAACGATCTCTTTTATCCCAAGACCACCTATAACGTTTTCAATGTCGCGCCAGGATACCTCATCGTGTACGAGCGCCGACACATCGCGAGATGCGGACGGAAGACGCGGCAGCGGGCTGTAGCGCACCTCGTCTGCCGGCAACTCCAGCAGCTTCTCCAGTTCGATTTCGCCGACATAGACCGGCTGGCGGAACTTGTAACGAGAAGCCACGCGCGGATGCAGGCGGCCGAATCTGGCCACTTCCTGTCCATCCCTGTTGAAGGCCGCCGACTGTCCGGGATGCAGGTATTCTACACCCGTCGCCTCAATTGTAAAGCCTGATATGTTCAAACTTCCGAGCACTGCTTCTATCGCGCCCTTTAGATCGTAGAAATCCGCCTGACGCGCGCCGCGCCAATCGTCCGTCTGAATGCCGCCGCTCAACACGATCGCTAGCATCTCACGCTCGCCGGGACGCCCGCCCCGATCTACGGAAGAGGCCCCCTCCGCGTCGTTCGGGGTACTGAACACGCGCCCCATCTCGAAGAGTTTCACGTCGCGCCGTCCATGATTGAAATTCCTCTGCAAGGCTTCCATGAGTCCCGTCACGAGCGACCTTCGCATTTCGTTTTCGCTCACGTCAATGGGATTTGCAAGCGTCAAGGTCGGTTGACGGCTGAAGAGAGAGTCGCGCTCGCCGTCGACGAAGCTGAACGATATGGCCTCGTCGAACCCAAGCCCCGTCATCGCCTGCTGCACCCGGCGGCGGCGGTCTTCGCCCGGAAGGTAGCTGCCCGCTCCGCTCCACGCGGGCAGCGTCACTTCTATCAATTCATAACCCGCGTGACGCGCAACCTCTTCCACGAGATCCTCTTCGCGGAATATGTCTACGCGAAAAGAGGGCGGCATCGCAAGCAACTCTTTTCTTTCGATCAGAAGCTCGACCTCGAACTCAAGGCCGCGCAGAATCTCGGCCGCGCGTTTTATATCGACTCGGAGTCCGGTGAGCCTTTCAATGCGGGACTCGCGCAGCGCCACAGGGTCTCGCAGTATCTTTTTCGGATGCGCATCTATCACGCCCTTGAGCACCTCGCCCCCGGCAATTTCGGCTATCAACTGAGCCGCGCGGTCTGCGGCGCGGACTTGCGCTTCGAAGTCCGCCCCTCGCTCGAACCTGTAAGAGGCTTCCGTGTCGAGCAATAAAGCGCGCGCCGTCTGACGCACCGACGCGGGATTGAAGTACGCGCTTTCGAGCAGCACGTCTGAAGTGCGCGCGTTGATCTCCGTGTCTTCGCCGCCCATTATGCCTGCCATCGCTACCGCACGGTCGGCATCGGCTATGACGAGCATATCGGGCCTTAGTTCGCGCTCGAACCCGTCGAGCGTCTTGATGCGCTCGCCTTCAAGCGCGCGGCGCACGATTATTCTCTTCTCGTGCAGGAGGTTCAGGTCGAAGGCGTGAGTGGGCTGGCCCATCTCGAACATGACATAGTTTGTGATGTCCGCGATATTATTGACCGGGCGCTGGCCTATCGCTTCGAGCCGGTCGGCGAGCCACTTGGGCGACGGTTCCACCTTCACTCCGCGAATGACGCGCCCCGCATATCGCGGGCACAGGTCCGGGTCGAGTATCTCGATGGATGTGACGTTTTCAATCGGCTCGTCGCTTTCGTCGACCTCAGAGGCGGGCGGCTTGAGAGAGGTGCCGCACAGCAGGGCCGCTTCGCGCGCTATGCCCCGGTGCGAGAGCGCGTC
>JAKEHD010000133.1 GCA_022615215.1 Blastocatellia bacterium | reverse complement strand
GTTTTCATCCTTCATCCTTCCGCCTTCATCCTTTCCGAATCGCTCCCCCGCTCCCTGCGCAAAAAGCATCACGTGTCACTGTTATGAGAGATCGAAAAGAACCTATCCCAGCGGCGGCCGTCGCCTTCGTCAGAGACACTGACCGGGGCATAGAAATCTATCTGAGCCGTCGCCCCATGCATTTTCGTTACTATCCCGGCGCGTTCGTTTTTCCCGGCGGCCGATTGGATCGCGAAGACCCGGACCTCAGGGCCACGGCCTGTCGCGAGGTGAAAGAAGAGATAGGCGTGGAGATAGACCCCCTCCAACTCGTGCCTCTGAGAGAAACCCATACAAGCTCGCACGCCGGGCCTGTCTATCACATGATCACCTTCGCCTACAGGGTCGAAGGCCGATTCGAGACCTCGATCAACTTTGACGAAGTTGAAGAAGAATTATGGGCCACGCCCGCAGAGGCCCTGACCCGATTGGAATTGCCTTATCAGATACGCGCAGCCGTCTTTACAATATCGAGTTTTTCAAATGTGGCCGATCTGTTGAGGGCGCTCTCATCGGGGAGCATAGACGAGGATTACCGGATTTGAAATTCGTCTTCACAGCGAGGTTCTTCATATTGCTTGCGGCAGGCATACTCCTGCTTTCGGCCGGATGGGTGAACCGCGCCGCATTCACGCTGATCATACTCTATGATGTCGCTCTGATAACTTTTGCCGTGATAGATTATATCGTCTCGGAAAGCGCAAGCAGTTTTCAGGTCGAGCGAGAGATGGAGGATCGTTTTGCGATGGGCGCGGAGAATCGTGTGACCATCAAGATAACCAATCGCGCGCCCCGGCCTGTGACCTTCCGTATCAAGGACGAGTACCCGCCCGATATGGAGTTGCTAAGTCCGCGCGAAGTCTACCTGACGGTGCCTGCGGGCCGGTCACGCATGTGGAGCTACAACCTTTTGCCGACCATGCGGGGCAGCTACAGCTTCGGCAATACGGCCGTGCGGTTTCGCAGCCGACTCGGCCTTCTGTGGCGACAGGTACATTATCCGACCGCGAGCGGTAGTCTTAAGACTGCCGTGAAGGTATATCCCGACATCCGCGAAGCGAAGAAGAACGAACTCTACGCGCACCGCAACCGGCGGCCCGACCCTGGGCTGCGCCGCATGCGATTACGGGGGCATGGGCGCGAGTTCGAATCCCTGCGCGATTTCGTGATAGGCGACGAGATACGCCACATATCCTGGGCTGCGACCGCCCGGCGCGGCAAACTCATCACACGGCAGTACACCATCGAGCGCAGTCAAAACGTGGTGGTGATGCTCGACACCGGGCGCTTGATGACCGCGCGCATAGGGAAGCTTTCAAAGCTCGACCATGCGATCAACGCCGCCCTGTCGATAGCTTATGTAGCGGCGTCGGGCGGCGACAATGTCGGGCTGGTAGCTTTCTCGCGGCGCGTGATAAGCTACCTGCCGCCGCATCGCGGGCACGATCAAATCAATCGCCTGATGGAGGCGCTCTACAAAATAGAGCCTCAGATGATCGAGCCGAGCTACGCGCGAGCGTTCAATTTTTTCAGCACGAATTGCCACAGGCGCTCGCTCGTAGTGATACTGACGGACCTTGTGGACCGCGACGCATCGGCCGAATTGCTTGCTCACACATCGAAGCTTGTGCCGAGGCATCTCCCTCTTATCGTCACCATAGGTGATACAGACCTGCGCGAACTGGTTCGCGCAAATCCCGATACATCGGCCGATGTCTACCGCCAGAGCGTGGCCGAAGAGATACTGCGCCAGCGCGAAGAGGCTCTCTCGCGCATACGCCATGCCGGGGGGCTTGCGCTCGACGTGCCCGCTCGCCATCTTTCGCTGGAACTGGTCAATAAATATTTGGAAGTGAAAGAGCGCGGATTGCTTTAGAATGCATCAGGCGGCAAGCAGAGGAGGGCTGGGCAGGCCGCTTATACGATTTCATCAGCAATCCTTCGATTCGGCGATCCGAGAAGCACGGATACCATTGCAGACCGCCCGCCAATCGCCAAACTCGAAATCACACTTTTTCATTGAATCCAAAGGCATTTTTAAGGCTTCAGGCTCTTATTCATCGGCTCATACGATAAATCCGAAAGATTGGAAATAAATCCATGATTTTGTATTGTCGTATCGGAAAACCATTCGAACCTTATATGCAAGCTGTTTGATTAGAGACACTTAGCATATAGATTCATTCCCATGAATACTGGAATATGGTTTGCTTACAATCTAAGGTTCAGGCAAATGCGGCCGAAGGTTTGTGAGAAGCAGATAATCCTTAAGTCTATTAATCAGCGCGGACTTAATAATAGAGGCGAATGGCTTTGAATTTCAGAGGTTTGGTAAAGAAAAAATCTCCTGGAAGTAAAATTATGGCTTTATCTCGTCTTCTATACCCTCTCTGCAATCAATCCAGCAATTTGCCGCTTTGTCGATGTTGCTTAACTCCAATCCGTACATTTCTTTGTGATTGGCGTGTAAAAACCTGAAGGAGGAGAATATGACAAAAAAAGGCTTACCCTTTAGCAAGGGACATTTCCGGGTATTCGGAAGTGTTCTTTTTCTTTTCGTTTTCGCCCTCAGTTCCATTAGTCCGGTCTTCGCTCAGGAACGGACAGGAACGATCGAGGGAACTGTTTCCGATGAGTCAGGCGCTCGCGTAGCAAGAGCGACCGTCAAAGTCGAAGGCCCTGCTTTCGCGCGAAGCGTCACCACCAGCAGCGACGGCTTCTTTCGTATCCTTCAAGTCCCGCCCGGACTTTACAAGGTAACAGTGAGCGCCGAAAACTTCAGTCCCTGGAATGTTGAAGATCTCTCTGTCACGCTCGGCAATGCGACTGTGGTCGAGGCATCGCTGAAACCCGGCGGAGTGGCAGAGCAGGTGACTATAACAGGCGGTGATGTTGTTACGCTCGACCCGACGGGCAGCAAGATTCAAACGAACATCACCAGACAGACGATCGAGTCGTTGCCGAAAGGAACGAATTTCCTCAGCCTGATCAAGCTGTCACCGGCAGCTCGGCCTGAGCAGCTCAGCGGTCAGATACAGATCGATGGTGCCAGCGGTTCTGAGAACAGCTTCATCATCGATGGACAGGAAGTCAACAACTTCCGCACGGGCGTTATCAACTCGAATAACAATCTTCCGTTCGAGTTCATTCAGGAATTACAGATCAAATCCAGCGGTTTCGAGGCTGAACATGGCGGCGCGACCGGCGGCGTCGTCAACGTCGTGACCAAAGGCGGCGGCAACCAATTTCATGGTCTGTTCGGCATTGAAGTCGAAACCGACGAATTGTTCGCCGCTAATCGCCCCTTCCTGAACTCTTTCAGATCGGGTACTGGGGCTGCCTTCGTTCAGATCAACGAGTACATACAGCCTGCAAAGGATGATTTCTCGAATTTCTATCCGTCGGCAACCCTAAACGGTCCGATACTTAAAGATAGAGTGTGGTTCCTGGCCAGCTATTCTCCGCAAATCTTCAAGACGACTCGCGAATCGAATTATTTCTCTTCCGATCCGCGAAGTCGCACCCTGACCGATTCGGAAGTCTACAGAACCACGTTCAGAAATGAGTACGCATTTACCCGCGTTGACGGCTCCATTACCGACAGCCTGCGGGTAACGGGTACTTATACCTGGAACCCTCTCGTCCAGGACGGCCTCTTGCCTAATGGCGCTGTCGCAATCGGAGCATCGCCTCCGTCGGCCAACCTCGGCGAGGCGGGTGTGCTGACTGGTCATCGTTTGTCCGAGCGTCAAGGTGGCCGCCAGAACGCCAACAGCGTAACCGGTCAGGCAGTCTGGACGCCCACCAATAAGATCGTCGGCAGCTTCCGTTTCGCGCGCGGCTTCCTGAACGAGAAGCTGAACTCTTACCTCGTTCCCAATGTGACGAGGTTCCTCTGCTCCGCCGGGGGCCTGAATCCTCCGCCAGCGGCAGGGTGCGCTCTCGGGTTCCAGAACGTCACAAACAACGCCATAACGAAATTCGATGTTTCGACGCGAACCGCTTATGAGGGCGATGTCAGCTACCTGGTCAGCAATCTCGCAGGCCGTCACGATTTCAAAGGCGGTTATCAGAGATCGAGGGTCTTCAACACAGTTGACAGAAACAACAGCGCCGACACGGGCATCGTCGTCCTCTCCTATGGATTGACGATTGCAGATGTATCGGGCGTCAATTTGCCGTCTTCTCCGAATGCCATCGGTGCCGGGTTTATGCAACGCTTTGCAACCAAGAGTGAAGGAGCGAATCTCGCCCACTCCATCTACATTCAGGACAAGTGGCAGCCCACTGCGAGGCTTACGATCAATGCCGGCGTGCGGTTTGAAAAAGAAGGCGTTCCTTCATTCAACCAGTTCGCTTCACCGATCAACTTCGGTTTCGGCGACAAGGTGGTTCCCAGGCTCGGTGCCGCTTTCGACCTGTTCGGCGATGGCAAGACCAAGCTATTCGGCAGCTACGGTCAGTACACCGACCGTCTGAAGTTCGAGCTTCCGCGCGGTCTGTTCGGAGGTGATTTCTTCCGTAGAGACTACTTCGAGATTCTTGCCAACAATCCGAGATTCGACTTCTACACGAAGGATGCAATTCTCGGCAACATCGTTGACAGGATCGGCGGCGAATGTCCCATAGTCGGTTCTACGGGTCTGTCGAGATGCCAGCTTGACTTCCGCATCGCGACCAACGACCCGAGCGGCAACATCTTCACCGGGAGAGTCGACCCCAACCTCAAGCCGTTCCGCCAGGAGGAGTTCACAATCGGGTTCGAGCGTGAGCTTTCACCTCATTACCTTGTCAGGGCCCGCTATACCTACAAGAACGTCACCGATGCGATCGAAGATGCTGGTTTCCCGACCCCGCAAGGAAGCGAAGCCTACATCATCGGCAATCCGGGCAGCGGCTTGCACGCTCAGACATCCAGGGACTTCGGTTATGTCAAGACTACCGAACCCCAGCGGCGCTATGATGCTTTTGAGATCATTCTCAATCGTAACCAGACGTCGAACTACTTTTTCAACCTCAACTACACCTATAGCCGACTGTATGGCAACTATTCGGGCCTTGCAAGCTCGGATGAAGTGGGCCGTACGTCACCGGGCGTGAACCGCTTCTTCGACCTGCCGTTCGCCGGTTTCGCAACCACAGGCGAGCCCGACAATGGCCGTCTGCCGACCGACCGTCCGCATGTCTTCAACGCCTACGGCGGTTACGATTTCAACTGGTGGGGCAACAGCAAGAATTTAACCACGGTTTCGTTCTTCACCACCGCACAGTCCGGGACGCCTCTAACCACGTTTGTGCAACTCTATTTCATTTCACAAACGATTTTAGACAGTCGTGGTGACCTGGGCCGAACCGATGCCTTCACGCAGACTGACTTCTTCATTTCTCACAAAGTCAAGCTTTCCGAAGGCACGGCGCTCGCTTTCCAGGTCAACGTCCTCAACCTGTTTGACGAAGCGAACATCACCCGCGTTCAGTTTCTCCGGAGCGCCGTGAATATGGGCGGCGGTCTCGGTCTCGGTGATGAACCGACCACGATCAACAGGCTGTTGACCTCGGGTATCCGTAACGAGATCGAGGCGTTCTTGACCGATCCGGCATTTCCGCAGCGCCTGAACACTTCTTATGGAATGCCTAACATCTTCCAGGGCGGGCGCCAGATACGTATGGGCGCGAAGTTCACCTTCTAAGCCCGACACACGGAAGCAAAACCCGAAAGCCCATCCGCAGAGCGGATGGGCTTTCTTTTTGAAGATCACTTCTTCTGCTTCCTGGCCTTCTCTCGCAGTTGTGCGATTATGTTTTTGATATTCTCTGAGTCTCTTGCATTCGGGGCTTCTTTCAAGAAAAGCTCTAACTCGTCTGCTGCTTCTTTGTACCGGCTCGTGTTACTGTAAATCTGAGCCAGATACATATGTACATCAGGCAACAGCTTTCCGGCCAGTTGATAAGCGCGTTTGAAAGGCTCTTCAGCCTCAGTAGGTTTGCCGCTCCTGAACAGAACTATTCCCAGCCAGAATTGTGAGTTTGCAGAGTTGGGAACGAGCGAAACGGCCTGCCTTAAAGCATCCAAAGATTCTTCCGTTCGTTTCAGATTGTATTGAGCCACTCCAAGGCCGTAGAAGCTCATGTGCCCTTTCGAGTTTACTTCGACGGCCCTATGTAACACTTCCAGAGCATGGTCGTACTTCTGCTGTTTCACGTATTCCAGGCCAAGCCGTTCCAAAGCCAGATAAAAATCCGGGAATATCTCGATAGCTCTTTTCAATCCTTCGACTCCTCCGGCAGCATCTTTGCCGGCGTCCAGCTTTTCGATAGCTTCGTCGTAGATTTTGCGGGCCTCTTCGGGAACCTCCTGAGAAAAGACGAGCGACAGGCTTTTAGGCGACTCCCTTCCCTTCTCTTCGTCTACGGTTTTCAGCACAAAACTATAATCCTGATAAGAGCGTCCGCTGGAAGTAGCCGAAAGGCTGGAAATCGTTATCCGCAAGGTCTGGCTCACAAAATTAGTTCCGAAGGTCAGCACCCTGATATAAAAAGTGCCTGTCGTCAGTCCCGTAAACACATATCGCCCGGTGCCATCGGTTCTGACCCTCCTTATCGGCGATTCAACATCGTCCAACAACTCCACCTGGAGATTATCCAAAGGGCGACGTGATGTATCTAAAATGATACCCCCGACCGAATGCCCCTGCGCTGTCGCACTCGCCATCATACTTTGAGATCGAACGGGGAGACTCGCCGCAAAGGGTTGTCCGATTGAAAGCATAGTGCTGAAGAAGATGACTAAAAGCATGGGATGGACCTCCTCAAAGCCAATATGTCTAACAGTACTTGAGAGCGGAACGTCGGCTATTTTATCAAATTTTTTCAAACGATACTATCTCTGTTTTGACTGTCGAGGGTGTATCACCTGGAGGTGGGATTGTCAGATTGTCTGATTGTCAGGTAGCATCGGTTGAGAAGGGATTCAGCAGGCGCAGATTTTCGATCCAGTCAAAATCGTTCGTATTGCGAGTAACCAGTGTAAGATTATGCGCCAAAGCTGTTGCTGCAATGAGTGCATCGCCTAAAGATATTTTTCTTATCTGCCGAAGTCTTACCGCCTGTTCCAGAACATCGTTGGAAACAGGTAACATTCGAGAAGCAGCAAAAAACTTTTCGAAGTACTGCCGCTGTTGCTCGGTTAATCGATGGTAGCCCAGCACCTCGACGTAACTGACTGCTGATACTGCGGGAGCATGTTCGGCAATGAAGTCACGTAGCCATTGATTCTCAGGCAAGGCTGCATAGATGATAATGTTGCTGTCGATCAGCATCAGTCATCCCTGCCGGGTAACACGCGATCCTCGCGTTGCTCGCGCTGCCAGGCCGACGGTTCGGAGATTCCGGAAAGAGGCCCTGATGCTGCCAGTTTCTCTAAAGCCTGGGCCATCGCTTTTCCGTCAGAAGATGGCCTTGATGAAGCAGCAGGTTGCAAGATAGTCACATAGACCGCAACACCTTGCTCTCTACGGGGAAGGTCAGGGGAATCTCCGCTCCACTCTATTCTGTTTCCTTTAAGTATGGCTTTGTATGTCTCAAGCATGATCCACCTTCGATCTTTCAGCCGCGATTATCCTCGCACAGCCTGAACAGGTTTAGCAAGTCTGGTGTTCGCAGCCAATGCAGTTACCTGAAAACAAGTTTATGAGGTCCGTCCTACTCTATGTCGAAGTTGGGCGCATTCGCAGTTTATCGGATTGTCTCTGTTTCGCCTCTCGCATTTTTCAGTCCATTACGAGCATAAGCAATGAAGTCGTTGCGGCGACCTCCAATCATTATTCCGCCTTTGTCGAGGTAAAAGTTGCCGCTGCCAATCAGCCAGCACATCCTATCGACTTTGTATGGTGTGGTCTCGACATTACCGGCAATTCGCACGGCTGCTTTAAACACCTCATAATCGCTTTTGCTCGAACTTAAATCGAGCGCAGTGAGAATCTCTTTTACATGAACGTCGGGCTTGACGAAGTTTACATAGCCAAGGTCCATCAGAAATACACAGGCTATAGCGAAACCGAAGCCGTAAATTTCTCGTTTCAATACCTCCGGCAAAACGAGTCGCGTTTTCTCATCTCGGTCGAATTCGTCGGCCCATCCATAGAAGTCCGCAGCCGTTTCAAACTGCTTCAAGAAGGCGGCACCCGAAATGACTGACTTCGAGAACCTGGGCCAGAGAGAGTTCGACTCGCGTCGAATCTTTCCTTTGGGATTTACTTTTTTAACTATCTCATCCAACAAATCTTCCCAATGGTCGGTATCCCGGTACTTCTCGATAACTTTACCGGGATCGAAGTCAAACAATACTTCTTCCAATGCATCGACACCGCCAAGGGGCTTGCCTATGACTCCCGTCCCCGCCCCATAGTCCTGGGCTGAATGCACAAGTTGACGATAGATGCCGTTTCTACCGGTTATGGAACCGGGCCGTTTCGCGGGCGGTTGGAAATATTTGGATAGTGCGGCCAGCGCATCCTCATTGGATGTATCACTTGATTCCAGCAAGTATGTTTTGACCAGCTTTATCAGGTATCGTTCCGCCAGGTTGTAGAAGATTCGGTCGCGTTGAACTTGAGTATCGCCTGTATTCATATCTCAAGAAACAATGAACGATGAACCTGGAACTCTGGATTCTGCGTGAGATCGTTCCGCGTGAGATCGTTTCTTCGAAACCCGCTGCCTACTGCCTGCTACCTTCTGCTTTCTCGGCTCTGAGGTCGGGTTTGAGGAAATAGACTATGAGCAACAGCGCGCTTGCTATCGATATTGAGAATTTATAAGTGGGCGCTATGTGCGCGGGTGAGATGAAGCCTTCGATTATGCCCGCGATCACAAGCATTGGGATGCAGCCCAGTATCAACTTGATCGCAAGCAACCCATTCGTGACCAGCGCGTCTACTCTCCTCCTGTCGCCCGGCATCAGCAGTGCTCTGCCTATCAGAAGGCCCGCCCCCCCCGCTATGAAGATGGCCGTGAGTTCTATGACGCCATGAGATGTGACGAAGATTGGAATCTCCCAGAAGCGATACTTCACCGACAGCCCCAGAACGAGGCCGATATGCAAACCGTTATTGGCAAGTATCAGGACCGTACCCAATCCAAAGATCACGCCACCCGCGAAAGCTACGAAGGTGACGGTGATGTTGTTGGTCTGAATCGAGGTCGAGGCGAGCGGATTCGCCTCGTTGATCGCTTCGGTCCAATTGCGGCGCGCGACTATATCTTGTTTTAGCTGCGGGACTACCTGATCGGCGAAGCCTTCGTCGATAAAAGATATGCCGAAGCCGAAGAGCGCCGGAGCCATAAAGATCAAAAACGACGCGAGCGTGTAGCGAAAAGTCCTTCTGAACACGAGAGGAAACTCGAAGCGAAAGAACTCCAGAAAGACGCCGAATCCCGATGATTCGCTTCTGTAGATGGTCCCGTGCGCGCGGGCGACCAAGTGATTCAGATAGTTCACAAGCCTCCGGTCCCGCACCTCTTCGCGCGCTATTGCGAGGTCGGCGGCGGTGCGCCGGTAGAGGCGGCCGAATTCGCGCACCTCTTCGCCGCTGAGGTTCTTGAGCCGGTAACGCGAAGCGCGGGCCGTCAACTCTTCGAGCCGTTTCCATTTTTCGAGCCTCGATTCGAGGAAATCTTTCAGCATACGACCTCTCGCCCTGTAGATTACCACGCGCGCTCGAAAAGAAAAATGGTACAATAGCCCGTTGCGCTGCGCAGGAAGCAAACATGCAGGGGCGTTTGGAAGGATGAGGGATGAAGGATGAAGGATGAAACCCCTTCCGAGCATCTTCCATCCTTACACCTTCATCAGGCGCGAATCGCTCCCCTACATGTTTTCACGCATCAAGCATCACGGCTGATAGCTGATGGCTGACGGCTGATAGCTGACATGGCATTTTCTTCGCTCGTCGGGAATATGAGGATAAAGCGACTGCTCAAGCGGGCGGTCTTGCAGGATAGAATCGGCCAGGGATTGATAATGGCCGGCCCGCGCGGCGTCGGAAAGCACAAGTTCGCGATTGCACTCGCTCAGGCCCTCAATTGCCTGAACCCGGTTGAGGAAAAAAGTCTTCCTTTCGAGGGCGACGGCTGCGATGTGTGTCTCGCTTGCCGCCGAATAGCAAGGGGCGAACACGCAGACGTTCGGACCATCGCAGCCGAAAAACAGGTCATCAAGATCGAACAGACGCGCGAGATGTCACGCGAAGCCTATTTTCGCCCTTATGAAGGCCGCCGCCGCGTCTACATAATCGATGATGCGGAACGATTGAATGAAAAAGCGGCGAACTCGATACTCAAGACGCTCGAAGAGCCGCCCCGTACTTCTCTCATCGTGCTCATCACGTCGAAGCCTTACGCGCTGCTCGAAACCATTCGCTCGCGTTGCCAGATTTTGAGTTTCGCGCCGCTCGCGGCAGACGAACTCGAAGCGCATCTCGCGGCAAACTTCAGAAGGCCCCCCGAAGAGACGCGCCTGCTTGCGCGCCTCGCTCGCGGAAGCATTGGCCGCGCAATGGAGATAGACCTGGGCGAATACCGCGCGCATCGCAGCGCGATGATGGAGATAATCGAGGCGCTGGCAATAACGCGCGACACCATTCTGCTTTTAGACAGGGCCGAATACCTGGGCCGCAAACTCGAACGCGCCGAGTTCGAGCGTCACATGGATATACTCATGGTTTTGCTCGAAGACATATTTCATTTAAAACTCGGCAAACCCGCGGAGTCGCTTACGAATGCGGATATCGGCGAGCGGCTCTCTGCCGCATCTGAAGCCGTGACGCTCGATCAGATAATGAATTGGGTCGAGGGAATCGAGCAGCTTTTCGAGAAGATGACTCGCAACATAAACCGGCATATCGCAATGGAAACTATGCTCATAGATGGATGAGTTACCGGTTGAAACCAGCGACTGATGGAGGGCTATTGTGGAGGGGTATCGATATCGTTTCCGCAGTGCGGGCACAGGTTCTTTTCCCTTCGCCTTTTTTGAATCTCTTCGGCAAAGCCGGAAGCGAGCACGCCCGCCGGCAGGGCGAACATCCCTATCCCGAGGACTGCTATGATCGCTCCGAGAATCTTCCCCGCAGGAGTGACGGGGTATATGTCTCCGTACCCGACGGTGGTCAGCGTGGCGATCCCCCACCACATGGCAGCGGGGATGCTGGAAAAGACTTCGGGCTGAGACTCGTTTTCGGCGTAGTAGATCAGGCTCGATGCGAACACAAGCAAAATCGAGAGCACGAGAAGCGATACGACAAGCTCTTCTTTCTTCAATTTCAGCACGTTTCCGAGAGTCTTCAAGGACTCGGAATACCTCGCCATTTTGAATAATCGCAATACCCGAAAGAGCCGCAGAATTCTTACGAACCTCAAATCAAGGGCGAAAATCATCGGAAGGTAAAAGGGCAAAATGGCCACCAGGTCTATGAGCGCAAGCGGAGTCAGGGCGAATCTGATTCTCCCCGCGATGGGGCGCTCGAAACTCTTGTCCGTCGTGCAGGACCATAGAT
>JAKEHD010000730.1 GCA_022615215.1 Blastocatellia bacterium | reverse complement strand
TCGACCTGGGATCAGGCGCGCTGTTTTTGGCGCTCGCGTTTCTAATAATGCGTAGAATGTGGATTTAACAGTCACATTCTGAGCAAAAGCTGTTGAAACCCCTGGTTCATCGCCGCCCTACATCGTGGCGGATCAGTCGATGTGTGTCATTTTCATGACCGGTCCATTGTATACCAGATTCGAGAAAAAGTGTAATAAAAAATATGAGGGTCGATCAAACTCAGTGTAGCGGACGACAGGACTCTGAAAACTTGCTCCCTGTTTCACGGGCCGGGTTCTGCGCATTGCAAGGGATCAATTGAAACTTTCCTTCAAGCCGATAAAAGGGTAGTGGTTTTCCAGAGCTTTGAAAAAGTATTGACCCGGCCGATTTTATCCTTGTAAACTAAATCATCGCGTTATAGTACCTTCGATGTGTTGTGTACGATGCGATATGGTTTTCACTTTCCCCCCGCCTTATGGATTGAGCATGTTGAGGATCGGTTAAACCTGTAAAATACAAGAAAACCGGAAAATAGGACCGGCCTGACAGTCAAAGTGGGATTCCATACTATACCTCATCAGTGGACGACTGTCTGTGAATTCATGTCTCGATGAGCGAGATATCGTGCCAAAACGGAAAGGTGTTTATGAAGTACCCATCACAGTTTGAAAAAGGTGAAACGCTCGATCAGGATAAGGGTCTTACAGGATCGTCCGGCAGCAGCGCGGAGGTGCGGCTGCTGGTCGGGCAACATCGGCTGTTTGAGATGATTGCCAACGGCACTCCCCTGCCTGATGTTCTAAACTTACTGGCGCTTACGGTTGAAGACCTGGCAAATGGCACGGTCTGTTCTATATGGCTTGTCGATAAAGCAGGAACGAAATTGCGGCAGGGCGCAGCCCCAAGCCTTCCTGAAAGCTACAAACAGGCTATGGACGGCCTGGCGATAGGTTCCCGCGCCGGTTCCTGCGGGACCGCCGCTTATTTCAGAAGGCCGGTCATCGTGCCGGACATAGCGAGCGATCCCCTCTGGACGGACTATCGCGACCTGGCATTGAGTCATCAACTGCGGGCCTGCTGGTCCATGCCGATTTTATTAAGCAGCGGCGACCTGCTCGGCACTCTGGCAGTGTATGATCGCACCCCCCGAACCCCGAATGAGAACGAGCTTCGAATCATCAAACTCGCAACGCAAATAGCAGGCATAGCCATCGAGCGAAAGCGCGCGAAAGAAGCTTTGAAGGAGAACGAAGAGCGATATAAAAGCCTTTTTGAGAATGTGCCTATAGGCATTTATCGCACGACCCCCGATGGCCGTATTCTCCTGGCCAATCCGTCACTGGTGCATATGCTGGGCTGCTCTTCCCCGGATGAACTGCTTTCGCGCAATCTGGAGACGGAAGGATTCTCACCCGCCTACCCTCGAAGCCGGTTCAAAGAGCTTATTGAGCGGGAAGGAGAGGTCAAAGGGCTTGAAGCGGCCTGGACGAGGCGCGACGGCGTTGTGATTTTTGTTCGAGAGAACGCCAAAGTGATTCGAAAAGATGACGGAACCACTCTGTATTACGAAGGAACGGTCGAGGATATAACCGAGCGCGAGCAGGCAGAGAGCAAGTTACGCGAGAGCGAGCAACGCTACCACCTGCTTTTCGAACGCAGTTTCTCCGGCATTTACCGCTCCACTCTCGACGGGTGCATACTGGATTGCAATGAAGCTTTCGCCCGCATACTCGGGTACGATTCGAGGGAAGAGATACTGGCCGCCGGAGCGGCGAAATTATACTTCAATCCGGCCGAGCGCAAAGATTTTTTAGCCTGTCTGCAAAAACGGCGCATTCTCACCAATTTCGAACACCGCCTTTTGCGCAAGGACGGCAACTCCGTATGGGTATTGGAAAATGTAAACCTCTCCGAAGGCGAGGCAGGGGCGATGCCGCTTCTCGAAGGCGTACTTATAGATATAACGGAACGCAAGGAGACCGAAAAACGACTGGAGAAGGCATACGAACAGTTACGCTCCCTCTCGACACACCTCCAACTGGTGCGCGAAGAGGAGAGAACCCGCATATCGCGCGAGCTACACGACGAGCTTGGACAGGCGCTGACGGGATTGAAACTCGACCTGGCCTGGTTGCGCGACGGCCTGCATGAAGATCAACGGAGTCTATTGACCAAAATAGAAGCGATGTCGAATTTGATAGATGACACGATTCTGACCGTGCAAAGGATTTCATCAGAGATGAGGCCGAGGATCCTGGATGATCTCGGTCTTGCGGCGGCCATCGAATGGCAGGTACAGGAATTTCAGAATCGAACCGAAATAGAATGCATATTTACTTCTCCCCCGAAAGACATAACGCTCGGCCATGACCGCTCTACAGCGGTCTTCCGCATCTTTCAGGAGGCCCTCACAAACGTGGCACGCCATGCAGCCGCAAGCAAAGCCTTGATAAGGCTGAGTGAGAAAGCGGGATATTTTTTACTAGAGGTTAAAGACAACGGCAAGGGGGTTGCAAAAAGCAAGATATTCGATTCGAAATCGCTCGGGTTTATAGGAATGCGGGAGCGCGCCCTTCTTTGGGGAGGGCAGATCGAAATCAAAGGCATCCGGGGGAAAGGCACTACAGTGACCGTTCGAATGCCTGTGCGCCGGGAGGTTGACCGGTCGCGCGCCCAATAAATGTATTCATTCTGAGCGCGCATTTGAAAAGAAAGAGGCATCCGACAGACGGGGAATCCGGCTCATGAATTGCGGAGAGCAAGGAACAGTTATGATAAAAATCCTCATCGCAGACGACCATCCGATTGTTCGCGAAGGACTGAAACAGATCATCGCAAAGACCCCGGACATGGAGGTGGCCGGAGAAGCATTGAACGGACAGGACGCATTAAACAAAGTACGCGCGGAAGAGTGGGACGTCATACTGCTCGACATCACCATGCCGGGCAGAAGCGGACTGGAAGTGCTGAAGGAGATGACGAGCGAAAATCCCAGGCTTAGAGTGCTGGTGTTGAGCATACACCCCGAAGACCAGTACGCAGTGCGGGCATTGAAAGCGGGCGCCGCCGGATACCTGACCAAAGGAAGCGCGCCGGAACAGTTGATAACCGCCATCCGCAAGGTGTTGACGGGCGGAAAGTATATAAGCCCGTCCCTTGCAGAAAAACTGGCTGCCGATCTGGTGTCGGATACCGAAAAGCCTCTGCACGAAGCCCTTTCCGACCGCGAGTATCAAGTCCTGTGTATGCTGGCATCAGGGAAAACGGTCAAAGAGATCGCTGAAGAACTCTTCTTGAGCGTCCAGAGCATCAGCACCTACCGAAGCCGCATTCTGACCAAGATGAAGATGAAGAACAATGCCGAATTGACTCACTATGCCATACTGAATCAACTCGTGGATTGATAGACAGCCCCGCTTCAACAGCGAGTTTCGTAGTACGAACATCTACAAGCACGCTGTCAAATTACTACAGAAAAAATAGAGATTCGATTATAGACCTCCGCGACCCTAAAGCCTATACTCAAAAACCGTAAGAAAAATAATATAAAGCAATCGTTCGACGTAGACCTCCTCACCGGGTAGCCAACAGGGTTTGTGGGCCATCTTTTTAAATCAGAGCGAAGGGAGCTTTTATGGCCTTTTTGATAGGGTTTCCACATGAATCGGAATCGACGCTTCTCACCGTTGAGAAGCCTTGCGGCGGGTTCGAAAGAGCGCACCGGTTTTGGGTCAAGTGGACCTTCAAGGTGAAAGGCAGAAACAGCGCGGGACTGAACTTTGAAGAGATGGGGGTTTTAGAGAACCTCAGTTCGAGCGGCGCTCTCTTTTCTTTGAAGACGCCTCTCGACATCGGCGCAAAGCTCGACATCTCGATAGAGCTCCCCTTCAACAAAGAACGATGGATGGAATACTCGGCCAGAGTGGTGCGCATCGTGAGTATCTCATCAATTCCCAAAGTGGCTGTGGCGTTTGACAGCGTCCAGCCGAGGTTTGCGGATAAGCCTTTGGCTTCTTCATCCGCTGTCGGGAGGAATCAAACTGCGGTTCCTTCCCTGAGCGAACAAGGGAAGGGCTGTTAGAAACCACTGCTCTCAGAAGTTGCGAATGCCCTCACTTTCTCAACTTTGGCCAGATGTTCGGAAGACCGGCCTGGAAAGAGCTATCTTTTGGGCGGCGATATAAGGAAGCTCAAAAGCAGGTAAAGCCTGTTATTCCGGCAGACTTTATCCGTCTATGCTCTTCAAACATCGCTCGGTCTGAGAACGCCCCCGCCCCCACCTGGCCAAAGTCGAGCTTTTAATAAGAAAAGCGACCAGGGTTTCGCAAGCAATCTCAAAAGGGGGAAGTTATGAAGACCAGAATGAATACGATCTTTATCTGTCTGTTACTGGTGATGTTTATTGCAAGCAATCAATCAGCGCTTCTGGCCCAGGCGAGTTCGGTGGGCGGGGGAGCGAATGGCGCAAGCGTAAGCGGCACCGTCACGGTTTTAGGGATACCGACCACACTGAGCCTGGTCAGCGCAGCGCCCGTCACGCTGCCTCCCGCAGGAGGAGAATTCACCAATCAAATAGCCAGTGTCAGCGTAGGGGTTCCCGGCGTCTTGAATGTCCTATCGACCGGGCTGATCGTCAATACCACATCAGGTACTGTCGGCGCAAACTCAGCGCACGCCGAGAGTTCTTCCACCGTCAACGGCTTGAGCATACTCAACGGGTTTATCTCCGCCGGGACTATCATCTCCAGATCGACGAGCGACTGCGACGGAGTTACAGCTACCAGCAATGCCACAGGCTCGACGATAGAAAATCTCGAAATACACGGCGAGCCGATTGTGACGGCCAATGTTCCGCCCAACACCATCATACAGGTTTCCGGGGTCATTCAGGTCATCGTAGGGCTTGTGCCAGTGAACCTGCCTTTAAGCGGGACGGTAACTCTCAACGAGCAGATACCCGGCGGCGACGGGGTGACAACCTCTTCACTGACGGTAAATCAAATACATGTGGATATAAGCGGAAGTGTAGCGGGCTTGATTTCATTATCCGTCGACATAGTCATCGCATCGGCCACGAGCAGTGTAACCTGCGCACCGGCTCCGCCGAACAACTGCCCGAACATCACAGTCAGCGGAGGCACAACGCGCACTGTGCAAGTAGGTCAGACTTTGACTTTCAACGTGTCTGCGACTGACCCTGACGGTAATACAGTCACCTTGCAGGCATCGAATCTACCAGCAAACTCCAGTTTCTCACCCAACCCTGCGACGGGCACTCCGACTGCAATCGGCACTTTCAGCTTCACACCCTCGGCAGGCCAAGTCAATCAGACTTTCAATGTCAACTTCACGGCTTCAGACAACAACGGTTGCAGCGGCGGCGTGCCCGTCCCTGTCACTGTGCAGATAACCGTCACTCCCGGCCCTCCACCGCCGAACAATTGTCCTGTGGTGACGGTATCAGGAGGCACGTCACAAACAATACAAGTAGGTCAGACGCTGACATTCAACGTGTCTGCAACTGACCCTGACGGCAACACGGTCACGCTGAGTGCGTCGAAC
>JAKEHD010000132.1 GCA_022615215.1 Blastocatellia bacterium | reverse complement strand
GAGCGCATACGCCAGATCGAGGCCAAGGCGCTCCGCAAGCTCAAGCACCCGAGCCGTTCGCGAAAACTGCGCAGCTTCCTGGATACTTGAAGCTGTCAGCTATCAGCAGTCAGCTATCAGCTATCAGCTGTCAGCTATCAGCTATCAGCGTCGTTTTGACCACAGATTACACAGATTTCACGGATAAAAGTACGGTCGGAGTCTTATGCCTCCTGCCTTATCTGAGCCTGTAGAGAGCCTCTGCCTTCCACTGCGGTTAATCTTCTTTAAGCTGAAGACTGATGGCTGATGGCTGATGGCTGAGGACTGATGGCTGCCTACTGCCGGGGGCGCTGGCGGGTCTTTTGATCGAACTGCGGGAACTTCGCGCCCGCTCCGAGTTCGTCAATTCGCGCTCGCGCATCGGCTATCAATCGCCTGTGAACTATCGAGCGCAATCGTTCGCTGCGCCCTGCGGTGAAGTGCTCGACCAGGAGCGCCAAGCGATGCCAGGCGGATTCAAGGTCGTCGGCTATCATGGAAATCTGCGTGATGTCGTAAGGGACGGCTACGCGGTCGCATCCGAGTCGCGCGAAGACCGAAAGATAACGGGCGGTCGCAAGGTCCGGGCAGAGCAGGCGGCGGTTTCCGATCTTCAACTCTATGCCGAGCAGCGTGTGCAGAATCTCTACGCGAGCGGCCCTCGCGGGCGCGCGCAACTGGTATTGCCGTGTGCGCTCTCGAAGTATTCTATCGCGATAGATGGCTTCAATCGAAGAATCGCTGAGTTGTCGCTTTATCTCGGCGGCAATATCTTCGGCTTTAACCAGGGGTGCCTTCTGCGCTGAGGGATCGGTGGTCGGCGGTTGGGGGTTGGTATTGCTTCGCCGCGTCCCCGTGTCACCGCGTCTTCCCTTGCTCCCCTGCTCCCCTGCTCCCCTGCTCCCCTGCTTCTTCACCGTCTCGCCGCCGTCGTCATAATATCGCTCGCCTTCTCAAGCGCGTCGAGCACACGGCCCGGCAGTATCCCTAAGTAAAGCGTGCCGAGTATGGCTAACACTAGCCCCGCGACGAGCGAGCGCGCAAGCACAGGTCGCTGGAATCCTGTTGCAGGTTCGCGGAAGAACATAGCCACTATGACCCGCAGATAGTAGTACCAGGAAATCGCGCTGTTGATGACGCCTATCACTACAAGCACATGGAAACCCGCTGCCCATGCAGACTTGAAGACGAGCAGCTTGGCCATAAACCCTGCCGTCAGCGGTATGCCCGCAAGCGAGAGCAGAAAGAGCGAAAGGGCTGCCGCGAGGCCGAGCGTCTGAAAGCCTATGCCGGAATAATCCGCGATCTCCGTGCGTTTGTCACCGCGCCGCGCTATCACCTCTATAACGGCGAACGCGCCTATGTTTATAACCACGTAACTCAAAAGGTAAAACGCCACCGCTCGCCAGTCTCCTGCGACCATGCCAACGAGCGCATATCCCGCGTGCGCTATGGATGAATAGGCCAACATGCGCTTGACGTTGTTCTGAACTATGGCGACCAGATTCCCTATGGTCATCGTAAGTATCGCCATAACCATGAGGGCGTTGGTCGAGACCTCTCTTAGCGCCGAGACCGCGCTATCGGTCATACCGCTTGCAACAGGCGCGGCGGCAAAGAAGGTCAGTATGAAGACCCGCGAGAACGAAGCGAAAGCTGCTGCCTTCGACCCCGTCGAAAGAAAAGCTGTGACGGGCGTTGGCGCGCCTTCGTAAACGTCGGGCGACCATATATGAAACGGGGCCGTAGCCACCTTGAAGCCGAACCCCACGAGCATCATCGCCGCCCCTGCAAGCAGCATAGGCCCGGAGAAGAGTTGATCCGAGGCCAGCCGTTCTTTGAGCAATTGCAGATTCGTCGTGGCGACGGGAGAGAGATTCGGGTCATAGCTTGCGCCGTAAATGAAGGCTATGCCGTAGAGCAGGAACGCGGTTGAAAATGATCCGAGTATGAAATACTTGACCGCAGATTCGTTGGAGCGCAGGTCGCGCCGCCTGTAGCCGCACAGCACGTAAGTGGCTATGGATGTGGTCTCAAGTCCGAGGAATATCATCACGAGGTCGTTTGCGGCAGACATCAGCAGCATCCCGGTCGTGGCGAACATCAAGAGCATGAAGTATTCGCCCGTCGGGAGTTCTTCGTCCTCGACCCAGCGGAGCGATATGAGCACGATCAGAAACGTCACGATGATGAATATCATCGCAAAGAAGAGTCGGAAATCGTCCGTGACTATCATCCCGGAAAAGGACGATTCGACCTTGCCTCCCCAAAGGCTTACGACCGCCGCCGCCGCGCCCGCAAGCCCCACTAGCGCCACTGCGCCCGCGACCCGCCGATTTATTCGGCGCGTGAAAGCGTCGATCATCATTATAAGCACGGCCGCGAGGACCGTTATGATCTCAGGCAAAATCGCGTGAAAGTCGATGGCTAATTGTCCTGGTTGCATTTATTTTTTCATACCTGTACGTGATGCGTGACTGCTCCCCTGCTCCCCTGCTCCCCTGCTCCCCTGCTCCCCTGCTTCATTCGCTCTTGCGGGAGCCTGCGCATGATTGACTCGCGCTCGAATCGCGCGCGTGGCCGCGTCGCTGCGCGATAGGAACGGGCCGGGATATATGCCCATCAAGAAGATCAAAACTATTATAGGCGCGAGCGCGAGTCTCTCTCTCACGTTCAAGTCCGCGAGTTTCAGGTTCTCTTCGTTTCGGGTTTCGCCCATTATCACACGCTGATACATCCAGAGCATGTAGACCGCAGAGAGTATCATCCCCGTTGCGGCAAGGGCTGTAAAGAGCCTCGCCGAAGGAAGCGTCGGCGAAGTGAACGTGCCGACCAGCACGAGGAATTCGCCTACGAAGCCGTTCATCAGGGGCAGAGCGATCGAAGACAGCGTGACCACTAGAAAGAGCGCCGAAAAGACGGGCATTACATTGGCCAGCCCGCCGAACTCGGCTATAAGGCGCGTATGCCTGCGGTCGTATATCATGCCGACTATCATAAAGAGCGCCCCCGTAGAGATGCCGTGATTGAGCATCTGATAGAGCGCGCCTTGCAAGCCCTGATCCGTGAAAGAGAATATCCCTAAGACGACGAATCCCAGATGGCTGACCGACGAATAGGCCACGAGTTTTTTCAAATCCGGCTGTACCATAGCCACGAGCGCGCCATAGATTATACCGACTACGGCGAGCGCCGAAATCAGGGCGGCATAATGTTGCGAAGCTTCGGGGAAGATCGGCAGATTGAATCGCATCAATCCGTAAGTTCCCATCTTCAGCAGCACGCCCGCGAGTATCACTGAGCCTGCCGTAGGCGCTTCGACGTGCGCGTCGGGCAGCCATGTGTGAAATGGAAAGAGCGGCACCTTGATTAGAAAAGCGAGCGCGAAGGCCCAGAACAACCAGTCCTGTTCGACCGATGAAAGGAACGGTCTTGCTTGCATCGCCTTCGTGATCGTTTCTATGTCGAAGGTGAAGTTGCCCGTCGCCTGCCCGTGCAGGTAATAGAGCGCGATTATCCCTGCAAGCATCACAAGCGAGCCGACCACAGTGTATATGACGAACTTGATCGCCGCGTATATTCGACGCTCGCCGCCCCACACGCCTATGAGGAAGTACATCGGGACGAGCATCACCTCCCAGAAGAGGTAGAAGACGAACATATCCATCGCCACGAAGACGCCTATCATGCCGGTCTCTAAGGCGAGCATCGAGATCAGAAACTCGCGCAGGCGATGGTGTATGGAATTCCATGAAGAGATCAGCGCCACAGGAGTGAGCAGGGTCGTGAGCAAAACGAGCCACAGGCTCAACCCGTCGATTGCGACGTGATAATGCACGCCGAGTTTAAAAGCCGTGATCCACGGCACGTTGGTTTGGAATTGAAGGCCGCCCGCCGAATCGAACATTATCGGAAGAGCGAGCGACACGGCGAAGGTCGCAAGCGCGAATAGCAGGGCCGTCCACTTGAGGAGAGTCTTTCTTTCGAGCGCGCCTTCATGGTCGCCGCGCCCTAAAACGAGGAGCGCCGCAACGCCCGCAATCGGCAGCGCCAGGATGATCGTTAGCAGGTAGTTATCCATCAAGTCCTTATAGCATTTTTGCATGTACGGGCGGGCGTCTCTGCCCGCCCCTCAGTCGCTTTATAGGTGATGAGGGGCGGCCACAGAGGGCCGCCCGTACATGATTTACAACTTCCTCATCTGATGACGAAATAACCTATCAGCAGCAGCGCGCCGACGACCACCACCACGACGTAACTTCGCGCAAGCCCCGATTGCAAATAGCGCATAGCGTCGCCCACGCGGGCCGCGAGGTTGGCCGCTCCGTTGACCGCGCCGTCGATTATAGTCACGTCGATTATCTTCCAGAGCACGCGCGTCGATACGGTCTTGATGGGTTGAATGATCGCCGCGTCGTAGGCTTCGTCGACGTAGTATTTGCCTTCGAGGAGTCGCGGAGGCTGCCACAGAGGCCGCCGCTTGAACCATAGCCAACCGCCGATTATTCCAATGAATGCGATGACGACCGATACCCCTGTCAATATGAATTCGGTGCTATGATCTTCGGCGGCCAGAGCGTGATTCGTTTCAGCCGGATGAGCGATTGCCGGTTCCAGAAGGTGTTCTATATGGTTCGAAATCGCGCCGCCCGAAAGGCCCTCCGGCACTCCTAAGTAGCCCGCCGCCACCGCGCCGAGGGCGAGCACTATCAAAGGCACGGTCATCGAAAGAGGCGACTCTTTCGGAGCGGGGTGATGATCTCCGCCGTGCGCGTGGTCCGAGTGATGATCGTCCGAGTGAGATGCTTCCTTGAATCTTTCGCTGCCCCAGAATGTGAGCACCATGAGCCGCGTCATGTAGACGGCCGTGAGCAGAGCAGTCATAGCGCCTACGATCCATAGCACCATAGGCCAGGGAGCGTGCAGTGCCGACGAGGTGAACGATTTATAAAGTATTTCGTCTTTGCTGAAGAAGCCCGAAAACAGAGGCACGCCCGAAATCGCAAGCCATCCGGCGATCATCGTCGCGCAGGTTATCCGCATGTACTTTTTCAATCCGCCCATGCGCCGCATGTCCTGTTCGTGGTGCATGCCTATTATGACGGAGCCTGACCCTAGAAAGAGCAACGCCTTGAAGAATGCATGAGTGAATACGTGAAAGATGCCTGCTGTAAATGCGCCCACGCCGCAGGCCAGAAACATGTATCCGAGTTGCGATACGGTCGAATAGGCGAGGACTTTTTTGATGTCCCATTGAGCTATGCCTATGGTCGCGGCAACGAGAGCGGTGGCCGCGCCCACGACGGCGACTATCAGCATAGCGGTCGGCGCATTCACGTATATGGAGCTTGCGCGCGAAACCATGTAGACGCCCGCCGTCACCATGGTCGCCGCGTGAATCAACGCGCTCACGGGCGTCGGTCCCGCCATAGCATCGGGCAGCCATACGAATAGAGGTATCTGCGCGCTCTTGCCTATAGCGCCGACAAACAACAGCAGCGCGATGGTTGTGAGACCGCCCGCGAAGATAGCAGAAAACGTTGCAGGGTCTGCCCCCCCCGGTTTCATCGCCCATTCGAATGCCGAGGGGATGCCTCTTGGGTCGTTGAAATAGAATATCGAACCTGACTTCCAGAAGAGCAGCATCAAACCGAGGGCGAAGCCGAAGTCGCCTATGCGATTGACGATGAAAGCTTTTTTGGCCGCATCGTTGGCGAAGTCTTTCGTGAAGTAATAACCTATCAGCAGGTAAGAGCAAAGCCCGACGCCTTCCCAGCCGACGAACATGAGAAGGAAATTGTCGGCCAGTACGAGCACGAGCATCGAGAACATAAAGAGGTTCAGGTAAGCGAAGAACCGCCAGTAGCCCTCTTCTCCGCGCATGTAGCCTGTTGCGAAGACGTGTATCCAGAAGCCGACGAATGTGACAAATAGAATGTAGAGTCCCGAAAGCGGGTCGAGAAGCAATGCTGCATCAGCGCGGAAAGAGCCGACGTTGATCCAGGTGAATAGCAGTTCGTGTATTTGTCGTGCGTCATCGGGCAGCGGGAGCAACCGGCCGAAGAACATGTAAAACGACAAAACAGTCGATACGGCGACCGTCGAGCAGGCTATAAGCCCGATCATGCGCTCGCCCATGCGACGGCCCGCCAGCCCGAGTATTATCGCGCCCGCAAGGGGCACAAGGATGATTGCCGATAGCATCTTAAGTCAGCACCCTCAGATTTAAAGTTTCAGCGTGTCTGCATCGTCGACGTTCAGCGATTCACGATTGCGGAAGATCGAAATGATGATTGCAAGCCCCACGGCCGCTTCGGCCGCCGCCACTGCTATGACCATGAAGACGAAGAGTTGCCCGCTCACGTCTCCGAAGAAACCCGACAGCGCGACCAGCGTCAGGTTCACTCCGTTGAGCATCAACTCTATGCACAAAAATATCGTGATCGTGTTGCGCTTGATGAAGACTCCCATCGCCCCTATCGTGAAGAGCAAGGCTGAAAGCCCCAGATACCAGGATAACGGAACCATAACCAATCTCTTATCCTAACTACTCAGCCGCGCGAGCGGCTGTTGAATTTAGCCGGGTCTTTCAAGGCCCGGACCTCGGTCAAACAGATTTCGCGTCGCGCGAGCGACGGTTGAAATCAAAAGCCAACTCAATCGTCGCTGACGCGACGAGGTATGTTCCAACTCGTTTTGCAGGCCATAAATGACCTGCCTAAATTCAGCCGTCCCTACGGGACGAAAGGCTGAGTGATTGCCTTTCGTCTCGAATTTCAAACTTGAAATCGTAAATCTCAAATCTGAAATCGCAAATTATTTATCCCCCTCGCGCCGCGCAAGCACGACGGCTCCGATGAGCGCCATAAGCAGCAGCACGCCCGCGACCTGAAACGGGAGCAGGTAATGCGTAAACAACGCAACGCCCACGCTCCAGGTGGTGCCTACGGCTTCCTCGCCCTCTTTTACGACGGGCATAGCTATATCCTGAACGCGCCAGACTACGTAGAACGCCTCGGCCAGAAGCAATCCGGCGAGCGGGATGGCCAGATAGCGCAGCCCTTTTTGTTTGTCTATCTGCAACTGCTGCTTGGGCGCGTTGAGCAGCATAATCACGAAGATGAAGAGCACGAGTATCGCGCCCGCGTAGACGACTATCTGAACGGCGGCGATGAACTGTGCGCGCAGCATCACGTAGAGCACCGACAGCGCGGCCATCGTGCCTATAAGCGACAGGGCGCTGTATAGCGGATTGCGTTGAATCAGTACGTTGAGCGCGGCCGCAACCGCTATGACAGCTATGATTATGAAGAGGGCTTTTTCCATACCTGCGCTCTAGTTTACAAACAATATCACCGTTGCCGTGACTATGAGGTTGAGGATCGACGCCGGAAGCAGAACCTTCCAGCCGAGCGCCATCAGTTGGTCATAGCGGAAGCGCGGCATCGTGAAGCGAATCCACATGAATATGAAGATAAAGATGAAGACTTTGAGCACGAAATAGACGAGGCTCAAAAACGGATACTCGGCGATGAACGGTCCATTCCAGCCGCCGAAATAGAGCGTCGTCGCCATCGATGTGACGGTGATGAGGTGAAAGTATTCCGACATGAAAAACATTGCGAATTTCATGGATGAATACTCCGTGAAGTAACCCGCCACGAGCTCGGCTTCGGCTTCCGGGAGGTCGAAAGGCACGCGATTGGTCTCGGCCATCGCAGAGAGAAAAAATATTATGAAGCCTATGGGTTGAAGAAAGATATTCCACTTGGGAATGAACCCCAGCCAGTAACCGGACGTCGCGCCTTGCGCTTCAACTATCGTAACGAGGTCGAGCGACCCTGCGACGAGCAATACTCCGACTATCGAAGCTCCGAGCGATAGCTCATAGCTTATCATCTGTGCGCTCGAACGCAGTCCGCCGAGGAGCGAGTATTTATTGTTCGAGGACCAGCCGGCGAGCATCACTCCGTAGACGCCTACCGACCCGACTCCGAGTATGTAAAGCAGGGCTACGTCGAACCGCGTGACGTGAAGCGTGATCTCGCGGCCGAAGAGCGTCACAGAACTCCCGAAGGGGATGACTATGAAGCTCATAAGCGCGGGGATGATGGCGGCGGCAGGGGCGATCAGGTAGAGCCACTTGCTTGCTTCACGGGGGATGATGTCTTCTTTGAAGATGAATTTCAATCCGTCGGCCAGCGGTTGCAGAAGCCCGAACGGACCCACGCGGTTAGGTCCCACTCGCAGTTGAATCCAACCCGCCACTCTTCGCTCCACGTAACTCAAATAGGCGACCGTAGTGAGAAGTATGAAGAAGATGACTCCGATTTTTATCGTCCACTCAAGCAGTTGGTCAGTCGTCATAAAAGGAAGACTCTTTTCCTCAAGTTGATTTATAGCTTGCCATAAAAAAGCCCTCCCTCACAGTGGAAGGCTCTGCCTTCTACTGTGCTACTGAAGTGGCTCTCAGCGGTTCCAGTCGAGTATGCCCTTGCGCCATTCGTAAATGAGACCGACGACCAGGAGAAAAAGGAAAACCATCATGCCGCCGTAGAAGACGAATTTGAGATGCTGGTACTCAGGGCTTGTGAGGACTTTACGGAAGACCACAGCCCAGGGCAATAAAAAGACGACTTCGACATCGAACAGAAGAAAGAGTATCGCAACCAGATAGAATTTCACCGACTGCCGCTCGCGGGCCGTCCCTACAGGCTCGACGCCGCACTCATAAGGCGCGAGCTTTTCGCGGGTCGGACGGTTTCTGCCCATGAAGCGGGACATGGCGATCATCGCCGTGGCGAACACGACTGCGAGGGCGAAGATGATGAGAATCGGTATGTAGTTTGTAATTCCGGGCTGGTCCATTTTTTCGGGTCTCCGCCGAGCGGCGGCCGTTTACCGGAGAAACATCCGCCGCCTGGTCAAGACTAGGCATCTTATGCCACGCGATATTGAGTGTCAAGCTGCCCCCGGAAGTCTGTGAACCATAAGTGTGAATACACTTGCAGTGCCTGAGAAGCCGACTCTCGAAGAAGCCTGTGAAGGGAAAAACTCTTGTTGGCCTAGAGGCGTTGGAGTAATATCGAGCCAGTTTGTCCCCACGATCTTAGCGATCCATATCGGGCCGGAAGAGATGGCTTTAGCGTGCGATTATTGCCGGAGCGCGTGCGACGAAGACGCTTTGAAGTGCGAGAGTTGCGGCGCTCCAATAGATTTGGCTGTCACTGACTTTCGCTCCTGTCCTTACTGTCGGCGCAGGTTGCTTACGCTTGCGAGTCCCGCCTGCAATTATTGCAGCCGGCGGTTGCCTGAAAAGTTTTTAAAGGCACGCGAATCGGACCTTCGTCGCATAAAGGAGAAGACGGAAATAGATGGTAAAGATGCGGTCAATGTGAGGATGGATGAGTTGATCAGACAGACTGCGCGGCAGAGTCGAAATCGGGCTGATTCGATCAGCGACCTGTTCGATATCAGCGATTTCACCGACCT
>JAKEHD010000729.1 GCA_022615215.1 Blastocatellia bacterium | reverse complement strand
TTCGATGCCAAGCCTTGAGAGTTCGTGCGTGAGCTTCTTATTACGTTTCGTCCAGCCTTTCGATGTCGGGGCGATGAGCGCCTTGACTTCGACCTTTCGCGCTACAGCGTGACTGAGCGCGTCGCGCACTACGGGATCGTCCATGCGAAAGATGGTCATCTTTATTGTATGCTTGGCTTTGTCTATCGCATCGACGAGGGGAAAAAAGCTGTCGCCGGGCTGGATTATCAGCAATAGATTCTGGACCTGCCGGTATAGCTCCACCGTCCCTCCCAGGTAGCGGTTCCGAAACTCGGCGAAAACCCCGGATCGCCCATCAGCAAAACCAGGTCACTTCGCTCGGCTACACGTTTATCACACCGAGGGATTCAAGTCCAGCCTCGCGATTTACATCCTGAGTCGGAGCGTTTTTTCACTCGCGGAATCTCTTTGAGAGTATTAAGATTGAGCCGGATACAAAACCATGAAGAAAGGTGAATCGAATGGACCCTGAAGAATTGAGGCGGGAAATCGAGTTTTTGCTTGAGCGAGACACACGCTTCAGAGACGCCATAAATGCGGCCAAAGAAATCGCTCGACGGCTTGGTGAGCCTCGGCCCCATAGATCGATCAATGTTCATAAGTTGACCGACAAGCCCCTGAATCCTGCCGATTCAACCGCCCGCTTTGAAGCGCGGGCCGAAGCAGATCGCCAAAAAATCAGAGAGGCTATAAACAAACTTGACGCAGACAACGAAGTAACACGCGCGCTAACTGAAGAGGTTCAACGTGTCATCGCTGCAAATCAGCACAGTACCAAACGTGAATCGAAACTGCCTTAGACGAAACCATCGACGATGAGCACTGCGCCTTCGGCTCGATCAAACCCGCACATTAACCACCTCCCACACCGAAGGCGCATTTTGCCTGAACGGGCGTTTTGGCTATAATCCCAATTCGAGGCTTATACATGGAAAATATCATCGAGAGAACCGACCTTGATTCACTCCTCGTCCGCGTAGAGGCGCGCGAGCGTTTGTCCTTCGAAGAGTGGAAAGTGGTCGAAGACTCCGCGCTCACAGAAGAGCTTGGCCGGCTGGCCGACGCCCTTCGCAAAGAGCTTCACCCCGACAACATAGTCACTTACGTCGTCGACCGCAACGTGAACTATTCGAACGTATGCGTCTCGGTTTGCAGCTTCTGCGCCTTCTATCGCAAGCCCGGCTCTGAGGAAGGCTACGTGCATGATTATGAGACCATATTTCAAAAGGTCGAAGAGATGATCGAACTCGGCGGGAGCGGCGTGTTGATGCAGGGCGGATTGCACCCCGACCTTCCGCTCGATTATTACACGGGGTTGCTGCGCGAATTGAAGACACGCTACCGGATACATCTGCATTGTTTCTCGCCGCCCGAACTCGATCACCTGGCAAAGATCACAGGGCTTGGCGTCGAAGGAGTTCTCAGAGAGTTGCGCGAGGCGGGGCTTGATTCGATTCCGGGCGGCGGCGGCGAGATACTCGTGGACGAGATTCGCAGCAAGCGCCGCACGCATTGCAACACAGAAGAGTGGCTTCAGGTAATGGACGTGGCCCACTCGATGAAGATACCTACCACCGCAACTATGATGTTCGGCATGGGCGAAACTCGCGATCAGCGCCTCCTGCACCTCGAACGACTGCGCGAGCTTCAGGACCGAAATCCCGGATTCGTTTCATTCATCCCCTGGACCCTTCAGCCCGACAACACTCCCATAGGCAAACGCTTCCCCGACCGCATTCCGGGCGATGAATATCTGAGGTGGCTTGCCATCGGACGCCTCTACCTCGACAACATCCCGAACGTGCAGGTTTCGTGGCTGACGCAGGGGCTTGATGTAGGGCGGCAGGGATTACACTTCGGCGCGAACGACATAGGGAGCACGATGATCGAAGAGAACGTAATAACTCCTGCGGGCGCGCACCACCGCGCCACAGAGATGATGCTCCGCGAAGTCATCATCTCCGAAGGGTTCACTCCCTGCAAACGCAAAGCCGATTACGTCAGACTCGACCCGATAGATCAGGGATGATACTAGCGAGTCGTTAAGAAGTGACGCTCTCCTCCCGCCTTGTGCCAGGCGCTTTCCCTCAAGGCAAAAAGCAAAAAAGAAATCCGTACTCCTTCCTTTTCCTTACAAGATCGACCTCTTCTTTCCGGTAAATCGGGCCGCCCGGCGTAAAGGTAGCAGGAGGCGCTTATGAATGGAATCGAGCCCATAGACCTGCTCTTGAATGTGGCAGCCAGAGAAGCGGTCTTGGCCTGTTACCGCGAGATCACACCGGCCCATTTGCTGATTGCCCTTTCCCGCTTGAGTGAACTAACAGCAGACACTCCCGTTGATGGCGCAACCCTCAGGGGTGAATTCGAGAAACTGGGCATCGAACCAACTCGCTTCCGCAGACGGCTCCGCGCACTGTTGGGCGACGGAGGCGAGGGACCGCCTGAAAGAACGATTCATCGTTCACCGGAATGTAAGGCGGTGTTTGCCCTCGCTCAGGCAATTGCCGTTCAGCAAGGGGCAAGTCTCAGCCCGGAGCATCTTCTCTGCGCGACACTGCTTTCTCTGGCCAGAATTAACGACCCGCAAGCCCGTCAGGACTCAGAGATACTATGCTCAAACTGTCATAGGCGAATGCGACCGTCGTTTGCGAGCGGTGCGCCATACTGCCCGGCGTGTGGCAGGAAGATTGACTATCCCGGCGCGGAGCAGGGACTGTTTGAGGATGAGATACCAACCGAACTCTAATCAGAATGAGCAAGCGGAGAAATCGTCATGTTCACAAGTGATGCGCAGACCGTCATCGATAAAGCCAAAGACGTAGCCGTCTCGTGGGGCGAGAGCCAGCTTACACTCCGAGCCATAATGGCCTCCCTGGTGATGGATCGTCAAGGCGCGCGGTTTCTGTCGCAATGTCTCAATGTGGACGCAGAAAAGCTGAGGCAGCACTTTCCGCAACCCGACCCGCTTCAACCTTGCCCCGCGAAGCTGGCGCTTTCAGAAACCGTCCGCGAGATGCTGGCCAGGGCCCGCGAACTGGTCGCTAAAATGCCGCTGCCGAATCACCCTTCTCTGATTGCATTGCCGCACCTCGCGATAGCTGTAGTCGAGTCGCTACCGGCAGAGCATTTGCACGGAATCACCGTCCCCGATGAAACGCAACTGCTCGCGATTCTTGCTGACCGGGTTGAGGAAGCCACGCAACCACCGGGGCTGGGCGATCTGACACGCCGGCTGCGCACGCTACGGGCCGAGTTGCTCCGGCGAGTCTATGGGCAAGATCACGCGGTTCGGCAGTTCATCGATGGACTCTTCAATACCGAAGTAGTCGCTTCGGTCGATACCGAGCGACGAAGGCCATGCGGTCTCTTCGTCTTCGCGGGGCCTCCGGGAGTCGGCAAGACTTATCTTGCCGAACTTGGGGCAAGCCTTCTGGATCGCCCCTTCAAGCGATTCGATATGAGCGCTTATGCGCACGGGCACGAGGCAGCCAGCCTGATCGGAACGTCGCGTTTCTATAAAGAGGCGGAGCCTGGCATTCTCACAGACTTTGTTCAACGCAACCCGAACGCCTTGCTCCTCTTCGATGAGATCGAGAAGGCACATATCACGGCGATTCAATTTTTCCTTCAGATTCTGGATGGCGGGCGACTACAGGACAAATACACCGAGCAGGATGTTGAATTCCGCGACACGATCATTATCTTTACCACCAACGTCGGCAAGACACTCTACGACAACGAGAACGCCGCCGGTGTACACCAGGCGAATGCAGCTTTCCATCGAAACACCATCCTCGACGCTTTGCGCTCGGAGATCGATCCACGGACGCGGGAACCATTCTTCCCGGCTGCGATATGTTCCAGACTGGCTACCGGATACCCTGTCTTGTTCAATCATCTGCGCGCCCACGACCTCGCCCGCATCGCGCAAACAGAGTTGGCTCGCGTCGCCGGGCTGATGGAAAAGCGCCACGGCCATCGTTACATTGCGGCAGATGAAATCCCTCTGGCCCTCGTTATGCGCGAAGGAGCGCGAACCGATGCGCGCACGATCAAAGCGCAGGCGGAAGTCTTTCTGAAAGAGGAAATTTTCAAAGCCTGCCAGTTATTCACCGATGAGCGGGTAGACACGGCCCTTGCCGGAATCGAGGAAGTGCAGGTCGAAATAGATCGAGAGCACGCAGGCGAGGTCGCAAGCCGCATCTTCCGGGAGAATCATCGGCCGGTGGTTCTCTTCGTCGGAGAGGCCCTCCTCGGCCGCTTTTATGCTCAGGTCATTCCGCAGGTCGAATGGATCACCACTACAAGCGCGGACCAGGTGTTCGATGTTCTCACGAGGCGGAATGTTGATTTCGTCCTGCTGGACCTTGCCGTGCAGGCTGTGTCACCGGTTCAGTACGCGGATTTGAACGAAGCATTCCGCGATATGTCCGACCCGTTCAGCGCCGACAAAACAGTTCTGAATTTCGACTACAGCCCCCTGGCAGCACGCCGATTCACAGTGGGTCAGCAGCTTCTCGAACAACTTCATTTGCGGATGCCGGAGATTCCGGTCTACCTCTTCTCGCTGGAGAGTGACTCGATGGGACTGAACCCAAAAGGTGTGGACGAAGAGTTATTGATTGCATGTGTGCGTGCAGGGGGCGCGCGCGGAGTGATCCGAACGTCACTTGGCGCTCGCGAGTTGACAGACGTTGAAACTCAACAAAACGCGCTTAGATCGGAAATCGAGGGAACTGCCAGGCGGCTTCGCCTTGAGAATATCGCGGCGGAACTCGCGCGGCAGAATCAGGTGGTCGTCTTCGACACCGCGCCCGCTTTTGATGAAGACGAAAAGCGATTGCAGATACGCTGCCGCAACTTCCGGCTGGCACATGCGATTCGAAGCGCGGACGCAAGCGCCCTGGTATCGGATGTCGAGCGGCCCACTACGGGATTCGGCGACATAATCGGAGCTACGGGCGCAAAGGAGGCGATGACCTTTCTCTGCGACTGGCTGCGAGAGCCTAAGAAATACGCTGCAGCAGGAGTCGAACCGCCGCGCGGCATACTGCTCACCGGCCCGCCGGGCACAGGAAAGACGACGCTTGCGCGGGCGCTGGCTGCGGAGTCGGAATGCGCTTTTCTCGCTGAATCGGCAACGAACTTCGTCACGATATGGCAAGGCAGCGGCCCTGAGAATGTGCGCAATCTTTTTGCGCGAGCGCGGCGCTACGCGCCTGCCATCGTTTTCCTCGACGAGCTAGACGCCATCGGACGGAAACGAAGCGGCAGTCCGGGCGCAGGCCATGGCGAAGAGATGGCGCTCAACGCGCTCCTGGCTGAGATGGACGGCTTCTCGAAACCAACATCCCGACCGGTCATAGTGATTGCCGCCACGAACCTCCCGGAGATTCTCGACCCTGCGCTCCTGCGCCGTTTCGGCCGCGTCATCGAAGTCGAGTTGCCCACACGGGCCGAGCGAGAGCTATATCTCCGCAAGCGATTCGAAGCGAAAGCTAAACACGAAGTGAGTGACAAGATGATAGAGCGGATTGCCGCGCAGAGCCAGGGAATGTCGATAGCGGACCTTGAGCGCATCCTCGCGCAAGCCGCCGTAATGGCCCTGCCCAACCAGGGAGTGATCGATGATGCCATTCTCGGCGAGGCATTCGAGAAGGTTACGATGGGAGAGGCGAAGGCGGGCGCTGATATTTTACGCACTGCGCGGCACGAAGCGGGACACGCCCTGATGATGTGTTTGACGGGCAAGCCGCCCATCTATGTTACGGTCGTCGGCCGGGGCAGCTTCGGCGGTTACGCCGCCATAGAAGACCTTGACGAGCGCCGGTCACAGACGAAGTCAGAGCTTGAGGATCTTATTTGTCAGATGCTTGGCGGGCGGGAAGCAGAGCGGCTATATTACGGGGATGGCCGGGGAGATTCGACCGGTCCATCGAACGATCTTGAGCAGGCGACTGATGTCGCCGAAGCGATGGTCTATGATTTCGGAATGGCGGAAGAGATAGGTTTCGTTCGCATCAACCGCCGCCGTCCCCTATCGGGCGAGATCGCCGACTGCTGCCACAGGGCCGTTCGCCGAATCCTCGATGCTCAGTGCCAGCGCGCGCAGCGGTTGCTTTCGGAGCATCGAGAGACGCTTGACCGGATTGTGGAAGCGCTCGTCGAACGAAATCGCCTTCTCAAGCACGAGCTTCTTGAGCTTCTCACCGAGGAAGAAAAGCGACTCGCGCAGGGAGCAACCCGTGACGGATGAAAACGAGAATAAGGAAAGCCGAGTCGTGGAGGGCGTGGCCGGACTCTTCCCACAGACCTCCTGGGCGCTGCTCGATGCGGCGCGCGGTGGCGGCGATCTGTCCATATCGGCATTCGATGAGTTCGCTCGCAGATACTATCGTCCCGTATACGCCTACATCGCGGCGATTCTGCGGGATCCGGGCGAAGCTGAAGACCTGGCGCAAGGGTTCTTCGTCGCCGCCATTCTCTCAGGCCGATTGCTTATGCGAGTGGACCGCGCAAGAGGGAGCTTCCGGCCGTATTTGAAGCAGGCGATCCGCAACTATGTGATCGACGAGTTGCGCAAAAGAGGACGGGAGCAGCGCCGTCTGATTGATGAGAGTATGCAATCTGACGAGTCATCAGACCGGTTAATCAATAATGTACCTGCGAGTTCGCCTGCGCCAGATGCGGCATTTCATACGGCGTGGGTGCAATCGCTTCTTGAAGAGGCCCTCGTCAGGGTGCAGGCGATTTGCGAATCGAAGGGCCAGCAGGCGCACTTCCAGCTATTCCTGGGCCGCTATCTGAGCGAATCATCAGACCCGCCTTCTTGGCGGGAACTTGGAGAAGCGTTCGGGTTGGGCGAGAAAGCCGCGCGGAGCAGGACGGAGACCGTTGCCAGCCACTTTCGGGTGGTCATTCGCAAGATGCTGATCGATGAAGTTGGCTCCGAGCCGATGGCAGACGAGGAGATAGCCGCGCTTCTCGCGCTAATGTGAGGGTATTATGTCGAAACCATCAAGTGTCAGGATAGAGCAATGCACACAAGCGCAGTTAAAAGAACTCCTGTCTCTTGCAGCCGGACAGCCTGGACGGAATGTTTCTATGCCGATTGGGATGGCCGACCGGGAGGAACTCTACCGGTTGCTTGCCGAGTTATGCGGAGGAGAGGAAGGGTCAGGAGAGTTGCTGCTCACGACTATCTGCGCGGAAGAAGCGCCGGTCGAAGCCCTTCGCGGGATCAAGGAGTTGGCCAAGAAACTTTCAGCAGATGCGCGGACGGAGGCGCATCGCAATGCAGCGATTTTAGTCTACCATGCAGCGATAGCAGCGGCATTCGGGCGACATGGTATTAATCTGTCATCACGCCCGATTGATGCGCGTTGTTCTTTGTATGAGGATCTTGCTACGGCATTCGCAGAAGATCCTCTCGGCGACGTGTTCAGGGAAGCGGCGGATCGGGCGATGAATCTGGAAGGCATCCCGTAATCCGGCGGCACAGTCGTATTGGTTTATGGAAGTTGGGAAAGAGGCAAGGGCGCGGCGACAAACTAGCGATGGCTGGCAAAAGTTTTCCAACCCGTAGGGGCAAACCTATGTGTTTGCCCAAGATCAGGGCGCACACGCAGAATGAATACATTTATTGTGCGCCCCTACTCCTGATGGATTATTTTACCCTGCGCCACTTGAGTGATGTTCCAAAAGCCCGCGACACAAGGAGGAAGGAGTTATGAACTGGTTAGAACGACTCCGAAAGCAAAAGCCAAAGTCAGATCAAGCAGGGGCAAACAACCCCGCGCTACCTGGCGAGGGAAATATCAAAGCAGCTACGACATGGGAAAAGCCTGCGGGGAGCGGCACCGTCTTGCGTGATCCCGATGCACCCCCCAAGCCTGCGCCGATATCCGGCACCCGGCCCTCAATCCCTCACTTTTCAGTGGGTGATCGCATTGATGACACTTACCAGGTAAAGCGCGTGATCGAAGGTGGAATGGGCACGGTCTATGTCGCCTATCACGAACGCTGGAAAGTTGATCTCGTCATCAAAGTCCCTCACGAGGAGATTCTCGCCGATCCTGAGAACGCTCATCGCATCAAGGTCGAAGCCGAGGCATGGACTGAGCTTGGCCTTCATCCACACATAGCCTACTGCTACTACGTGCACACTATTGATGGAGTACCGGTGATAGTAGTTGAGTATCTCGACGGAGGCAACCTTCGAGATTGGATTTCGGAGGGAAGATGCGCAGATATGAAGGTGGGCCTCGATTTAGCGATCCAACTCTGCCACGGATTAGAGCATGCGCACAGTCGGGGAATAATCCACCGAGATATCAAACCGGAGAACGTTCTTCTAGCAAACGATGGTACGTTGAAGATCACCGATTTTGGGATAGCTCGGTGGCGGAGGGGCGAGCGTGAGAGAAGTGAGAAACATCCAGTCCAGCAAGCGTACAGGAGGGAAACCGACACCTTTTGGGATATAGGAACGGAGGAGTACATGCCCCCGGAGCAGTTCGAGTTGAAGCAGGCCAGAGTAGACCTGAGGTCAGACATCTTTGCGTTCGGAGTCTGCATGTATGAGATGTTCTGTGGACGGCGGCCGTATATGAAAGCTATAGGGCCGCGACAGGAAGCACCGGACCCACGGGAGACGCGAGGCGACAGTAGCCTGCCTGATAACTTGTGTGCGTTGATGAAGAGGTGTGTGGATTGGGATAAGGAGAGACGGCCAAGCAGTGTAGAGGAAGTGCGATCAGAGCTTTGTAGAGCTTACAAAGAACTCCTCGGCCAGTCCAGTCAGTTCGCGAAATTACCAGCGATGTCCTTAACAACTGATGGATTAAACAATCGCGGCGTTACTTATTTGGAGTTGGGTTGTGAAGAGCACGCGATAAAGTCCTGGGAAAAGGCTCTCAAAGAAGACCCTGCACACCTCGAGTCGACGTTTAACCTTGGATATTTGATATGGCATAAGGGATGGGCAACGGAGGATGCCTACGTAAAACAGATGCTAGCGATTAAGAGTAGCAATCGTAATGAACCCGATTACTGGCGCTGCTTGGCTTGGATACAGCTTGAGCGGGAAGACTTGTTAGCGGTAGAAGCAATACAACAGTCGGAACACCGGGTAGTGGATGAGGGATTCAAGAGGGCTTTGGCGGATAAGGACAGGCCCGTTGGCGTATTGGTTCGCAACTTTGAGGGTCACAAACACTGGGTCCATTCAGTGGCCTTCTCTCCAGACGGAGCCTATGCTCTATCGGGAAGTTTTGATGAGACGATGCGCCTGTGGGACGTCTCAAGTGGTAAAGAGGTTAGGACATTTGCAGCGGATGGTCCAATACTGTCTGTATGCTTTTCACCGAGTGGTCGATATGTGTTATCGGGCGGGATCGCTGAAAGCGCTAAGACCATCCGGCTATGGGATGTATCAAATGGCAAAGAGGTGATGCGATTTGAAGGTCACACAAACTCTGTATATGAGAAGGTTTTTTCTGCTTGCTTTTCGCCAGATGGCCGTTTCGTCCTTACAGGAAGTAACGACGGGACTGTCATTCTATGGGATACATCAAGCGGACGAGAGTTGTGGCGATTTATAGGACATAACTCTACAGTGACCTCCGCTTGTTTTTCTCGAGATGGTCAGTACGTTCTTTCAGCGTCTGGCGACTATGCCAGTGGTATGGAAATAGAGAATTTACAGAAGTTCGAAACTGGAGGTACTATCATCATATGGGAGTTCTCAAGCGGGCGAGAGCTTGGGCGATACACGGGACACCCTTATAGTATAACCTCGATCTCTTCCTCACCAGTTGGTAGTTATGCGGTTTCAGGGAGCCGGGATGGAACCATTATGCAATGGGACATATCGAATAGGCGCTATATTAAACGCTTTGTCGACTACACGGAAATACATTCGGTATGTTTTTCGCCAGATGGCTGTTTCGTCCTTTCGGGTGGCAAAAAGGGTACCATTACATTATGGGACGTGTTTAGTGCTTGGAAGGTGGGGCGGCTTGAAGGCCACAACGGGCATGTAAACTCTGTCTGTTTTTCACCAGACGGCCAGTACGTACTATCAGGAAGCGCTGATCATTGGGGTAGTATGGGTAATACCATCATATTGTGGAAGGTTGACTATCCTGCAATGGATTGGGGGAGGGCACACCCATATCCGCTTCTGTGCAAGGCGAAGACTGTAGCGAACCTAGCTATGGAGAAAGATGAAACTCGAAGTCTTCTGAATCTTGCCAAGGAATTTGCAGAAAAGAGGGCTTTTCAAGAGGCATACGAGTTGTTAAGAAGGGCACAACTGGTCAATGGGTATGAGCGCCACAGGGAAGTAATAGACCTTCTTTTCTTCTGCGGAGAGAAAGGAAGAGCCAAGAAAGAAGGCTTGAAAAACGCCTGGTGCGTATCTCGCCTGCAAGGTCATAACGGCAGTGTGGAGTCAGTCTGCTTCTCTGTAGATGGTCGATCTTTCTTCTCTGGCAGCTCCGATCGATCCATTAGGCGTTGGGACATCGAAAGCGGGAGAGAACTCAACAAATTCCGAGGCCACACAGGAACCGTAAAATCCATCTGTTACTCTCCAAATGGTAGATACATTCTATCGGCCAGTTATGACAAGACCGTAAGGCTCTGGGACGGAGAGAGCGGCACAGAGTTGAGGCGATTTACCGGGCACACGTCATTTGTTACTGCCGCTTGCTTTTCACACGATGGCTGCTGCGTGCTGTCGGGCGCTGCAGATAACACTATCCGACTGTGGGACGTTGAAAGCGGCAGCGAACTCGAGCAATTTGAGGGGCCAGGCGGCTTTGTAACTACGGCGTGTTTCTCACCCGATGCCCGTTGTGTCCTATTTATGAGTAATCGGGTTATGAAACTGTGGGATGTAGAGACAGGGAGAAAGCTGCAACAATTCATAGGACATAGTTCCGCCATAACTTCTACATGCTTTTCGCCTGATGGGCGCTACCTCTTATCAGGTGGCGAAGACAAGACAGTCAGACTGTGGGATATAGAAAGCGGGATAGAACGACTCCAGTTTGGAGGATTCGGAGCCGCAGTGAAGGCGGTTTGCTTCTCGGCGGATGGCCGCTATGTACTAGCAGGAATCGCAGACGCGACCGTTCGATTATTGGGTATCCTGAGTGGGCGAGAGGTTTCGCGATTCCCCGTACCCGAGGTGAGTTGCATCTGTTTTTCCGCCGATGGGAGGTACGGTCTTTTTGGGAGTAGCGACAAGACAATTTGGCTGTTCGAATTCGATTGGGAGTGGGAATTCTAAAGACTGTCCGTGCTTCACAACAAGTCGGCGAGCTACTGAACAGTAGGGCTGATCGGAAGAGAAAAGGATATGATGGCGCTGGAGCACAGCATTTCGAGTCTATGCTATATACGGAGCGATTTGTGGATTCAGAGTAAGTACGTTAGCTAGGAAGCCGGCATGATAATACGAAAGTCCAAAGCGGAAATCGAGAAAATGCGAGTCGCTTCCAAAGCCGCATTCGAGATTCATCTCGCCTTGTCCAGCCTCGTGCAGGCGGGCGTGACCACTTTGGAATTAGACCGGCAGATAGCCGAGATGATGGAACGCATGGGCGTGACGTCAGCCTACAAGGGATATCGCGGGTACAGTGGAGTTGCTTGTTTCGATGTTAATGATGGCGTGGCCAACGGCACTCCATCTTCCAGGAAACTGGAGGCTGGCGACATCATCAGCATAGCACTTGGAGTTGTTTATCAGGGCTACTATGCGACGAAAACCGTAACCTATGGGATTGGCGATGTAAGTGATCAGGCAGCCCGACTAGCGGCAGCAGTCAACGAAGCTATATGGCATGCCATAACGCAGTGCCGACCTGGGAAGTGTATCGGCGATATAAGCCATGCTATTCAGTCCACAGCGGAGTCAAGAGGATATTCCGTGGTGAGGCATTATTGCAGCCACGGGATCGGGAGATCTCTTCATGAAGAGCCCCAGATTCCAGGCTATGGTGAACCGGGTGTAGGTAAAGCATTGAGGCCTGGATGGGTTATCACATTGCATCCCCTTTTTAATATTGGCGATCCTGATGCTCGCATACATGAAGACGGCTGGAGCGCGGTCACGCTGGATGGTTCTTTGTCCGCATCTGCGACAGAAACGGTTGCCATAGGAGAGGACGGCCCGGACGTTCTGACCGGTCTCGTTGGCTTTTCCGATGGAAGCCCAATCCGATCAATCGCAACCGAAATCGGACACAGCACAAACACCACCGACCTAAGAAAAGGCGACCTGATTCTATTCGAGCGTATAGAGGAGATAATAAGCGGGGGCATGGGGACAGTGTATCTCACCCCTGCTCATGCCTTTAAAACGTTATCAGCGCAAATATATGAGGGAGTGGAGTGGCGTTTCTTCGTTAGAGAGGTTGAGACCTGGCTGCGGTTACCGGCCCATAAAAACATTGTCAGAGCCTATACCATAGTTCCAGAGCGAGGAAGAGTTTTTCTCGTTCTGGAACGCATACATGGCGGCAGCTTGCGGGACTGGATTTCAGAAGGAACCTGCGCAGACCCCAAGGTGGGACTCGATCTGGCCATACAGTTCTGTGAAGGACTGGGGTACGCGCATAGCAGAGGGTTGATCCATCGAGACATCAAGCCTGAGAACATAATGATAACCGAAGATGGCGTGCTCAAGATCACCGACTTTGGGATTGCGCGCGTGCGTGGAGTCGTAGGCGGCAGTGCATCATCATCAGCCCAGGCAAGTACTTTTTTGGGAAATATTAATGCCCTTCCCATGACGGTAGGAGCAATGGGAACCCATGAGTACATGGCACCTGAGCAGTGGGTAGATGCGCACGATGTGGATGAGCGGGCAGATATATTCGCGTTCGGAGTGTGTTTGTATGAAATGCTGTGCGGCAGGCGGCCTTACGAGATCGCGATAGGACCAAGGCAAGAGTCGCCCGATCCACGCAAGGTGCGACGGGAAGACGTGCTGACTGAGCGGCTATGCCAACTGATGAAGAGGTGCGTGGATTGGGACAGGGAAAAGCGACCCGGAAGTTGTGCTGAGATGCGCCAAGAGTTGTGTGCGATCTATGACTTGAGATAGTTTTCCCGTAAACAGGCGGCATCGTCGTACTGGTTTATGGAAGCCGGTGGCGGTTGTTCATAAACCGGTTGCCGTTGCATTGGAATAGGCGCTATTTTCATTTCCATACTGGAGGACGCTATGCAACCCGGCCGTTTATTCGTGGGATCCCTTATCGCCCTGTTAGCCCTGTTCCCTGTCTCTGCCAATACGCAAACAACGTCGCCTAATGATGTCATGCTCGTCCTCGATAATTCCGGCAGTATGCAACAGAACGACCCGAACTTCCTCATGCGCGATGTGGTCTCGTCGTTCGCCTCAGAGCTTGCGCCGGATTCGAGACTCGGACTGGTTCTCTTCGAGGAGAAGGTCAACCCGGCGCTTGGTCTCACCGGGGCAGATGCGCCTGATTTCAAGGAACGGGTTGCCGAAAGCCTCACGCGCATCGATTATCGCGGCCGTTGGACAGATATTCCCGCCGGTATGGAACGCGCTATCTATGAACTCCGCCAGCAAGGGCGTCCACAAGCCAGGCGGTTTATAATCCTCCTGACCGACGGTATCGTGGACCTCGGAAGTGAAGCTCGCAACCTGGAACAGGCTCGATGGCTGCGCGAAAGCCTCGCTCAACAGGCCAGGGATCAGGGAATTCGCATCTTCGGAATCGCTTTTACAGAGGCCGCAGACTTTCAGTTGATCCAATCCCTGGCGCAGACAACCGGCGGCGAATACTTCAGGGTTCTGGCCGACTCGGACATTCCCGCTACTTTCGATCAGATCAGAACACAGCTTGAAGCGGCGGTTGATGCCGCCCGGCAGCCAGGGGGAGAGCCTGATTCGATCTGGAACGCCATACCCGCAAAGTGGCGACCCTGGCTGATGGTAGCGGCGGGTCTCATTCTTCTCTTGCTCATTGCGATGATAGTGATGCGAAGATCGAACCGCGCAGGCGCAAAGGCGCGTATCCCTGTGGCTATGCTTTCTGAACTGGGTTCTCGCTCTGACGAGAAAGCGCATCCTCTCAAGAAGGTTGTCACCACGATCGGACGTGATGAGATGACTAACGACATCGTGATCCCTCACGACACTGTATCGTCACAGCATGCGATCATCGAGTTTCGCGACGGCTCCTTCTACCTCAAAGACCGCCGGAGCGCCAATGGGACTTTTCTGAATGGCAAGAAGTTCAGCGACACGGATGCAGTTCGAGAGGTGGCTTTGAAGCACGGGGACCGGATTCGGTTCGATGCTTATGAGTTCGAGTTCGTACTCGCGGCGCTCGAAAGCGTCCCGGCGACAGCTCTCGCGAGCACGACTGGTAAAACACGCTTGCGGCCTGAGCCTCCTGCACCAGTTCAACCGCACCCTGCCGTAGCGCCTGCTCCCGACGAAGCCGCATTGAAGACGGTGGCAGAAGGCGCAGAGGCCAGGACTGAGTTGAAACCAGATATGTGTCCGAATCATCCGGCATGGAAGGCTACTGAACTCTGCCCGGAGTGCAAAAAAGCGAAATGCAAAAGCTGTATGACGGAGAAAGACGGGCAAGCCGTGTGTATGGAGTGTGTTAAGGATGTGGTTCCTTAAAGCCTGTCATCTGGTGAAGAAGATACCATCGGCTTTCGCCCGCTGTGAGTTTCAATTTTCACCTAAAAGAGAGGGCAACAGTAGAAAGATACCATCGGCTTCAGCCGCATGGAGTTTCAGTTTTCACCTAATGACGGTTGATAAGAGACAACGGCGATGAAGGTTGAACTGACAGTTTTGAAGGGACCGGAACAGGGCCGAGTGATGGAGTTTCACGAACCTCGCGGATTCGTCATCGGGCGCGCGAGTGATGCCGACTTCCAGCTTTCGCCCGACGATCCTTATGTGTCGCGGCGTCATGTCTTTCTTGAAATCTCGCCGCCGAGTTGCCGCCTGCGAGATATTGGCAGCACCAACCCTCCGCATGTCAACGACCGCCCTGTGGTCGAATGCGAGCTTGCCGACGGAGACGTAGTCGAGTTGGGTTACACTCAGCTTAAAGTTTCCATCACCGCTCGAATCGAGCCGTGTTTTCGGGAGTGCGCCTGCGGTCAATCCATCGCGTTTCTGCCGGGCGAGCCTGAGCCGGAACTTTGCCCTGACTGTACACTCAAAGCGAAACGGGCTATCCCGGCAGCGCCAATGCTGGTTTCAGTGTGTTGCTCATGGTGCGGCGCTGACATCAGCGAGCGCGCTAACAGTGATGGCCGCGCCGCGGAACTACACGACATCGCGGTCTACGTCTACGCATGTGAAAAATGTATTCCCGGCGGAGATGAAGAGGTCGGAATTATGATCGGGGACTACGAGGTCCGCAGTCTGTTGGGCGAGGGTGGTATGGGCGCAGTTTATCTTGTATACTGCGCGCGGGGCCTGCATGAAAGTATTTCCAGAGAGGAACGCTTATGTGGAGTGCGCCGCCCTTTTT
>JAKEHD010000131.1 GCA_022615215.1 Blastocatellia bacterium | reverse complement strand
TGGCTCACCCGGCTGTGCCCTGGCAGGAAGAGCAACTCTCTATAGCCCTGCACAAAGCCAACGTCTACATAGACCTGTCGGGCTGGTCGCCCAAGTACTTCAGGCCCGTGCTCGTGCAATACGCCGGCACCATTCTTCAGGACAAAGTGCTCTTCGGCTCCGACTATCCGGCGATTCAACCCGAACGATGGCTCAGGGATTTCGACAACCTCGACCTGAAAGAAGAAGTGCGGAAGAAGATACTGCTGGAGAATGCTCGAAAGCTTTTGAAGCTGTGAAGCCGACACGGAATCTGGACACTCACGCACGTTTCATATAAATTCCCTTCGATGTCGAAGCTGACCTATTCGGATGTACCGCTGCACGAGGTTCTACGCGCAACGGCGCGCGACCGTCCTGATAACGTCGCGATATGTTTTGAGGACAAGAGGCTCACCTTCGCCGATCTCGATGCTGAGTCGAACCGGCTGGCGAATGGACTTCGCGCGCTCGGTCTCGAATCGGGAGACCGGCTCGGCCTCTTCCTCCCGAACTGCCCTGAGTTCGTCATCGGCTTCTATGCGGCAAGCAAGCTCGGCGCGGTCGTCTGTCCGCTCAACTCCTCGTACCGCGAACGCGAGATCACTTATCAGTTGAACGACGCGGGCGCTAGAGTCCTGCTCACGCACGCGAAGCTCCTGCCGGTGGTCGAAGCCGCGCGCCCGAATCTGGAGAGCGTGCGCTCAATCGTCCTCGTAGGCGACGAAGCGCCTGACTCGGCGTCAAACATCACACGCTTCGAGGACACCGTTTCCGGCCAGTCTACAGACCCGCCGTCCGCGCGAGTTGACCAGGGTCAACTCGCCGCGCTGTTATATTCGAGCGGCACTACGGGGCTGCCGAAAGGCGTTATGCTGACGCATCGCAACAGGGTCTGCAACCACGAACAACACGTGCTTGCCACCCGTATGGGCGACGACGACGCCTACATTATTTATATGCCGATGTCGCACATCTTCGGCCTTGCGCTCATGGGTGTGGCGGTCAGGGCCGGGGCGAAGCAGATACTAATAGAGCGTTTCGATCTCAACGCAGTCGTGCGGCTGATCGAAGAGCATGGCGTGACGTGGCTCTTTGCCGTGCCGCCGGTCCTGCTCGCGCTCGCAAACGCGCCCGACCTCGAAGCGTCGCAGTTCCGCACAGTCAAGTTCGCGCTCAGCGGCGCGGCACCGCTCCCGCCCGACGTTGCTCGCAGCGTCGAAGCACGTCTCGGCCTGCGCGTGATTCAAGGGTACGGTTCCACAGAAGCGGGTGCCACGCATTACAGCCCGCTCGACACAGGTCTCATCAAACCCGAAAGCGGCGGCCTCCCGATGGCCGACACTGAGCACCGCGTAGTCGACCTTGAGACGGGCGAGCAGACGCTCGGGACGGGCGAAGTGGGCGAGATACTCGTGCGCGGCCCGCAGATAATGCAGGGCTACTGGAACGCGCCTGAAGAGACTGCGCGCACGTTGCGCGGAGGCTGGCTCCATACGGGCGACATCGGCTGGATCGACGATGAAGGCTATATTTACGTCGTCGACCGCAAGAAAGAAATGATCAAATACAAGAGCTTCAGCATTGCGCCTGCCGAACTCGAAGCCGTGCTGCTCGAACACCCCGATGTGGCCGATTGCGGCGTCACAGGAATAGAAGACGCGGAGGCGGGCGAGGTGCCCAAGGCATTCGTGGTGCCGCGCGCAGGCAGCCGAATAGATCTCGACGCGCTGGCGAGTTTCGTCGCCGGGCGCGTTGCAGGTTACAAACAGATTCGCCATTTCGAAGTGATCGACCGCATTCCCAAAACGCCGTCGGGAAAGATACTGCGCCGAATGCTCAAGAAGTGACTGGGCGCTGCTATTGTTGAAAGACAGGGTGTGAAATTATGGATTATGTCAATCTTGGATCGACCGGTTTGAAGGTTTCGAGGCTTTGCCTCGGCACCATGACTTATGGCTCGAAGGTCTGGCGGCCGTGGGTGCTCGAAGAAGAAGAGGGCCGCCCCTTCATCCGCCGCGCATTGGAGATGGGCATCAACTTCTTCGACACGGCCGATATGTATTCGGTCGGCGTGAGCGAAGAGATAGTTGGCCGCGCGCTGAAGGATTTCGGTCCCTCGCGCGACCGGGTCGTGATCGCCACAAAGGTCTACCACCCGATGGGCGACGACCCGAATCAGCAAGGGCTTTCGCGCAAGCACATCTTCCATGCCATCGATGACAGCCTGCGGAGGCTTGGGACCGACTACGTAGACCTCTACCAGATTCACCGCTTCGATCATCACACGCCCGTCGAAGAGACGCTCACCGCGCTCCACGACGTGGTGAAGATGGGCAAGGCGCTCTATCTCGGAGCTTCGAGCATGTACGCCTGGCAGTTTGCAAATATGCTCTACAAGGCTGATGCGATGGGGCTGACGCGCTTCGCCGTCATGCAGAACCACTACAACGTGATCTATCGCGAAGAAGAGCGAGAGATGCTTCCGCTCTGTCGCGCCGAAGGAATCGGCGTCATACCTTACAGTCCGCTGGCGCGGGGATTTGTGGCGGGCAATCGGCGGCCGGAAGATTTCGGAGACACTGTTAGAGCGAAGACCGATCAACTCTCGAAGAAGTTTTACTATGAGCCGTCGGACTTTCGTGTTGTCGACCGCATCAGCGAGATCGCGCAAAATCGCGGAGCGCCGAACGCTCAAGTTGCACTGGCGTGGCTGCTCGCGCAGCCAGGGGTAACAGCGCCGATCATCGGAGCAAGCAAGATGAACCACCTTGATGATGCCGCCAGCGCACTGGACCTCAAGCTGGAGGATGCGGAGATGAAGGCGCTCGCCGACGCTTACGAGCCGCACCCCGTGCTCGGTCATTCGTAAGAAATGGAAGGCTTGCGATATGTGAAAGCCGATTTTGCGGCCTGCGCCCTTTTATTGGCCTGTAATGCCCGGAAAGGCTATTATGAAAATTGAGGTCAGCCGTTTTAGGAGGTGTCAAGATGAGTTTACATTCGCAGAACCGGACGCTTCAGATCAGCGACATTCCGCCGGACAAGATGGATGCTCTGATAGAAAGAGCGAATGAATCGGGGATGACGCCCGAAGAGTACGCGCTTCGTCTCATAGTCGAGGCGCTTTCTCCGCGCGAGAAAACTTTTGACGAAATTCTTGCGCCCTTCCGCGGTGAGGTAAAGGAGAGCGGCATCCGCGAAGATCACCTTGACGAACTCTTTATGAAGGCCCGCAGGGATTATGCCCGTGAGCAGAAGGAGAAGGATTGAGTACGGAGAAGCCGCGAGCCGTGCTTGATTGCATGCTTTATCTGCAAGCTGCTGCGAGAGAGGAAAGCTCTGCGGCAGCTTGCTTGCGTTTGGCAGAAAACCATTACATCCGCCTCTTTATCAGTCGTGACATTATCAGAGAAGTGGAGAATGTTCTTTCGCGCGATTATATCCGTGAGCATTTCAAAACTCTCACCGATACATCCGTTGCGGCTTTTTTGGAACGGATGCGTCAAGCTTCTGAGTATGTGAGGAACGTGCCGAAACATTTTGATTATCAGGAGCGAGATGTAAAAGATGAGCCTTACATCAACCTTGCAATCGAGGTTCAGGCTAATTACCTCGTGAGCCGGGACAATGATTTGCTCGATTTGATGAAATGGGAAAGAGAAGCAAGCAGAGAGTTTCAAAAGCGATTCCGCTTTCTCAAAATAGTAACCCCTGATGTCTTTCTGAAAGAGATTGAGAAGCGTAGGCAGCAACCATATTAGCACCCGCCGCAGGCGAAGAGTCGAGCGTAAGTTAATAGTCATTGCTTCGACCTCTTCGGAGTTTGGCTACGGTCGTATGAGTTGACCCACTCAGCGAGTCGGCCCGGCTATAGGTGCTAATTTCGCCGCTTTGGGTTATGATTGTCGTCTCATAGCAGGACGGCCGCGTTAAAGATGCGGCAGTAGTTCTCCCGCCTTCGCCTGGAAACGTGCAGGGAAAGGAGATGGCATTGATGGATAAGAAAACCATAGCGGTTTCCCTACCTCATGATGAAACGAACCAGTACCAGCGACTCATACTCGACGACGCGCGCCGGGCCGCTCAAAAGGCCGGCTTCGAGGTCGATTCGTATTTCTGTAAGGGTCAGGTCACCACTCAGATAAGACACATCTATGAGTGCATACACGGCGAAGCTTCCCGGCGCACCTGCGCGATCATAGCTATGCCGGTCACAGACAACTCCTTGAACCGGGTCGCAGCCGATGCTCTGCGCGCGGGGCTGGGCTGGATTTGCCTTCACAGGGAGATGGACTGTTTGGATGATCTCAGACGTGAGTTTCCGTCCCTTCCCGTCAGCGCCGTCGGTCCCGATCAGCGCGAGATAGGACGGATACAGGGGCGACAGTTTCGCGCTCTTCTGCCCCGTGGCGGACGCCTGCTCTACGTTCAGGGAAATGCTACAACCTCGTCGGCCCGCAACCGACTGGAGGGGATGAAAGAACAGATCGCCGGGAGCGGAATCGAAGCCTCGGTACTCGACGGCAACTGGAACACTGAGGACGCCGAGCGAACCGTAACCGGGTGGCTGCGAATGGTCATGTCGGGCAGTTCGAGCCTCGACCTTGCAGGCTGTCAGAACGACGAAATGGCAGTGGGAGCGCGAACGGCGCTCGATTCGGTCGCCGCTTATCTGAAAAGGCGCGACCTCGAAAGCGTGATGGTGACGGGTTGCAATGGGCTGGTGGATTTCGGTCAACGACTGGTGAACGAAGGGAAGATGGTGGCGACCATAATCGTGCCTTCCACGGGCGCGGCTGCGGTCGAACTGATCGCCGCCGCGCGCGAACGAAAGCCTGTACCGCCCTCAAGGATGCTGCCTTCCATCTCTTACCCCGATGAGGCGACACTCGCCGCAAGAGCGCGCAAGAATCATTGAGACGGCGGGTTGGCTTCTGCGATCAGGAATAGACTTTGACTTTCGACAATCCGTGGCTCTCCAGAACCTTTTGTAGTTCTCTATGGCCGAATGCAGCAGTGGCCGGCGCGAAGCCCACTTTGCGGGGTGGAGTATGGATCAGGCTATGGGCTGCGTAGGCCTGCAACAGGCCGGTCTGCCTGTAGCAGCAGGTTCCAAAAACCACACACTTGACGAAATCGGTAGATCCCCGTCCCATCACCACATCGATGGTGCGGTGTTCGCGAGTGTTTTCCCTCGGAGGTGTGCTGCCCTGCACGGAACTGGTCATCTCGGCGAGCGCCTGTTCCTGCTTCTCCTTCGACAGAGGACGGATATTCTCCTCGAAGTGTTTCTCGGTTGCAAAGATTGTTTCCATGATCTGGCGGTCGAGAAGCCCGCCGAGAGACCGAACGTTAGCGATCTGCGGATGATCTTTGAACCAGACGGGGTGCGGGAACCCGCCCCAGGGCAGAGCCAACTGAGTAGTAATCGAGCCGGGCACGACCACTTCATAAGGCGTGGCGCGAGGCCAGGGTTTGTATTGATTCTGTTCCAGGTAATATGCTTCCGTCGGGATGACTGCAAAAATGGTCTGAGTAGAGCCGAAAGTCGGTATGCCTTTGAACATGGTGAGGATTTCGAGCGTGTCGATGTTTGCAGTCTCAAGGCTTATGTGCGCGGCTATGTCGCTCGGCACGGACATAAAGGCGGTGGCCGGCGCAGCGAGCAGGTTGCGCTCGGCGAATTTCTCTCCCCATTCCTTTGCAACTGCTCTGAGCCATGCCTGTTCGCCGCCGATGTCGAGGTAATGACATCCGGCCTTCAGGCTCGCTGCGATGACGCGCGGGCCGTTATAAAGAAATGGACCTGCTGTGTTACAGACTACGCGAGCGCCCGTGAACAGTTTGACCAACTCATCGACCGAGCCGCCCACTTCGGCTATCTCGTAGTCCGCAGTCTCGATGCCGGGAACGTGGTTCATCACGTCCTCAAGTTTTTCGCGGCTTCGGCCCGCAGCAATGAACGGGACGTTGTATTCACGCAGGTATTCGGCGACGAGTCGCCCCGAAAAACCATTGGCTCCATATATGACTACCGGTCTCTTGCTATTCATGCTCATTACCCCCATACCCGGCGCGCGGTCTCCGCTACAAGCCGCAGCTTGGCCCAATGTTGGTCTTCGGTGAGCAGATTCCCTTCCATGGTCGAGGCGAAACCACACTGCGGGCTTAACGCGAGGTTCTCTATCGGAACATAGCGCGATGCTTCTTCGATTCTCTGGATGAGATCATCGGGATTTTCAAGCTCCGGCCGCTTCGAGCTGATAAGCCCGAGCACTACGGTCTTGCCTTGCGGAATAAACCTTAGCGGCTCGAATGTCCCTGACCGCGCATCATCATACTCCAGAAGGAAGCGGTCAACCTGCATGGTCGAGAAGAGCTTTTCGGCAATGGCATCGTAGCCGCCTTCGGCATACCAGTGGCTGCGATTGTTGCCCCGGCATAGATGCATCGCAAGCGTGAGGCCCTCGCGCCGCGCCGCTTCGAAGCAGGCATTGTCCGCGCGGATCGATTCTTCGAACAACTCGTCCGGCTCTATCTTCATCTCCGCGCGGGTCCATTCACGCCACTTGGGGTCTATGTAATAGCTGTAGCGCGGCGCGTCGATCTGTATATAGCTCACGCCCTCGGTCGAAAGCGCGGCGAGTTCCGTCTTCATAATCTCCACGATGTCCCACAACAGCGCGGACGGGTCTTTATAAACCTCATCGCTGATGCCCCACTTGAAGGAGATCGCCGGGAACTGCGTGGCGCTCGGCAAAGTCATCTTGATCGCGCCGGGACAATGCTCTTTCAGAAACGACAACTCGTAGCCGGTCAGCCGCCGCGCCTGACGAAGCTTCGATGTGACTATGCCCGCCACTTTGCTGACTCTAGTGTCTTTGGGTTTTCCCGCCTGCCACGCTCGCGCCACCTCATCGCCGAAGTCGAAGCCCTCGACCGCATCTGTGAAGTCGCTCATGAAATTGAGGCGGCGCAGTTCGCCATCGGTGAAGATCGTAAATCCCAACTCCTTTTGCTTGTCGAGGACGCGAAGGATATGACCGTCTTCGAGCGATCGCAGGCGTTCGGCATCAGCCGCTTGCCGCGCCTCCAACAATTCGGGCGGGCGCAGAAGGCTCCCGACGTGATCGGCTCGGTATCTTTCCTGCATGACTCGTTTCCCCCTTCCGGTTCGGTCGAAGATCGCGTCTCGGTTGCCCGCAATGCGTAGCGGATCAACCACAGATCACACGGATAACACAGATCAGAAACGATGAACGATGAACGATGAACATAGGAGCGGCTACGCTCCGGAATTAATTCATCATTCATCATTCATCATTCCAAAAGTAGTCAGTTGCCCTTCTTCCGGGGCGCTGATTAATGAACAACGGACAACGGACAACGGACGAATGAGGGATCAGACCCATAGTTTCTTGTTGATCGGGATGCCGTGTTCCCGGCAGTAGCTGACGTAATGGTTGATAAACCAGAATACGTCGAGCGTCTCGATCAAGTTGTCGTCATCGTCGAAGAACTCAATCGCTCCGTTGAGCCAGAATATAGTCTTCATGCCGTTCGGGTCATCTGAAACCAGCGTATGGATAGCACCCGGACTCTCCTGCACATAACTGCCCGCGCGGGCCACCCAATCGTATTCCAGGTAACGCCAACTGCCTTCGAGCGTGCAGGCGAAAATCCGCCCGCGATGGCGATGGCGCGAGAGCCTTCCTCCCTTCTTGACCCAGAGAATGTTTGCGTACATGTTGTTTCGCACATCGAATGCCAGATGGCGTATGAAGACATTCTCCACGTAAGGGACATAAGGCGATTCATCCTCCCCCGGACCGATGTGAATGTCAGGGAAGGCATATTCGCGCACGATTGCATCAAGGTCGCTTTGCGTATCAGTAGCCGACATAGATATTCCTCCAGATGGCCAGGCATTACAGCCTGAGTTTTATGTTCCCTGTTTGAAATCGCACGAATACTAACATATCAGAATCGCGCGCGCCAGGCCATTATGCCGCACGTAGAGTATGCCCCGAAATGCGCCGATGTGCTCGTGAATATAGGGTCCGAGTCGATTCAAGAAACGATCAGGGAAGTGATCGCCCAGTGAAGTTTTTCTCAATTATTTAAACTTTTCGTCCCATTCCGCCTTGTGAGGTTTCCGCTTGAAGGGTCGGAGAAAAATGTATTGAGCAGGAGTTACCGAACAGGTTCGGTTGATGAATGAATCGGGGATTCGCTGACTGATCTGACATAGCAGAAATGCGGAGGGGCAGAGGTGAAAACATGCAGGGGTGCAGGGGTGCAGGGGAGCAGGGGTGCTCAGACTCTGGCTTCACTGTTTCTATAGTCTCTCGGAGATCTGGTTTGCGAGCAGCACGCAAACGATGTGCTCAGACTCTGGCTTCACTGTTTCTATAGTCTCCTCGCTCGCCTGTCTCTGTATCTCCCCTGCTCCCCCGCTCCTGGAACCGCAGTCGGCGTCCCGACCTCCCGACTCTATTGTATCGAAGGCTGAAGACTGATGGCTGATGGCTGATGGCTGAAGGCTGAATTCAGTGCGGCGATCACTGCTTTCAGCCGTTCGATCTTTGCGGCCAACTCTTCCCACGCCTCGACCGCACCATGGAGATTGCCCTCTCTTCCCATCATCTCAAGCTTTTTGGCGGCCTCGTAGGCCGCGTTCGCTCCGAGGTTTCCAGCCGCGCCTTTGAGGCTATGCGCCGCCTCAGCAATCGTTTCGCCGTCGCTACGGGCAATCGCCTCCCGCATCGTTGACAACTGCGACGGGCACCCTTCAAAAAACAACTCCATAAGCTCCAGGAGCAAATCCATATCGCCATCTACTCTCGACAGGGCTTCCTGTCTGTCAAACACTTCTTCGACCGGTGATACGGATTGAAGAGAATTCGCCTGCGCGGACCCGATTGAGAAGGACTCTTCGATGGCTTCAAACAGTTCTCCGGGCTTGATGGGTTTTGAGACATAACCATCCATCCCCGCCTCCAAACATCGCTCGCGGTCTCCCTTCATGGCATGCGCCGTCATGGCGATTATAGGAATGTGTCCGCCTGTCGCTTTTTCTGTTTCACGAATGGCCGCCGTCGCTTCATATCCGTTCATCTCCGGCATCTGCACGTCCATCAAGATCAGGTCGAAGTCATCTCGCTCAAAAGCCGTGACCGCTTCACGGCCATTCGCCGCAACGACCACGCGATGTCCTTCCTTCTCCAACAAGCGCACCGCCAGCATCTGGTTGACCTTATTGTCTTCGGCTAACAGAACGTAGCAGCCATCTCTGTCTTCTCCGAGGGCGCGGCGCGTTCGCGTCTGCGGTTTACCGCCTGCGATCTCGGGCGCGTCAAGCAGGTTGAGGATGGCATTGAGCAACTCCGACTGCTTGACCGGCTTCGTCAGGTAAGCCGCAATCCCTAACTCCCGGCACCGCGCCGCATCGCCGGGCTGCCCCGAAGAGGAGAGCATCATAACCCTCGCGCCTGCCAGACAAGGATCCCCCTTGATCTTTTCGGCCAGGCTGAACCCGTCCATCTCAGGCATCTGCGCATCGAGCAGCACGAGCGGAAAGGCTTCGCCGACGCTTCTGGCCTGCTCCATCGCCCGGAGCGCCAATGCCCCGCCTTCGACCGCTACGGGCTTCATCTGCCAGTGGGCGAGGACTTCTTCCAGGATGCGCCGGTTAGTCCTATTATCATCTACCACAAGCACCGGCATACCAACCGGAATTGCGGATTGCAAACTGCGAATTGAGGATTGTTCGGATGGCGCTTTCTCAATAGACAACGCGAATCGCGCAGTAAAGTGGAAGGCGCTGCCCGGACCTCCGATTGGGGATTGGGAAACGCTCTCTTTAATTCCGCAACGAGCGGGGCTTTCTACCCAAATACGACCGCCCATCATCGAAACCAGTTTGGAGGAGATCGCAAGGCCCAGGCCCGTTCCGCCGTAGCGCCGCGTCGTCGAGCTATCGGCCTGAGCGAATGCCTCGAAGATCAACTGTTGCTTGGTCGAAGGGATGCCTATTCCTGTGTCGGTCACTGTGAAATGCAAAAGGGCATCTTCTGAGCCGACCTCCTCTACCGTCACGCGAACGACCACCTCTCCCTCGGTTGTGAATTTTATGGCGTTGCCGACGAGATTGATGATGATTTGCCTCAGTCGGCCGGAATCTCCGACCAGAGAGTCGGGCACCTGGGGCGCGATATGGGAAGCGAGTTCCAATCCCTTCTGATGGGCGCCAGTAGCGAGGGTCTTCAAGGTATCCTCCAGGTGAGAGCGGAGGTTGAAGTTTACGGAATCGAGGTCGAGTTTGCCGACTTCGATTTTGGAGAAATCGAGGATGTCGTTGATGATCGAGAGCAAAGCGTCCGCAGACGCCTTGACCATGCTCAGGTACTCTCGCTGTTCGGAAGTGAGCTCGGTATCGAGCGTGAGTTCTGTCATGCCTATGATGCCGTTCATGGGCGTGCGGATTTCGTGGCTCATATTGGCGAGGAACTCGCTCTTGGCGCGATTGGCCGCTTCAGCAGCTTCTTTGGCTTGTTGTAATTCTTTTTCTGCTTGCACGCGCTCGGTCACATCACGAGCGATTCCGCGAAACCCTACAGGCTTGCCCTCTGCATCTTTGATGAGAGAGAGGCTCGATTCATTAATAGACTTCGTGCCGTCACCTCGAATCATCTCGAAGGTGTATGTTCGCACAGGCTCTCCGGTCAAGTAGACCTGCTTGAACACCTTGCCCACTTTTTCGAGATTCTCCTCATCCATGTAGTCCCGGTTGCTGAAACCTATCAATTCTTCTCTTGAGCGTCCGTGCGCATTGACGACCCGGTCATTGACGAAAACATAGCGTCCGGTGAGATCGGTCTCCCAATAGCCCTCGGCCATCTGCTCGATGATGGTTCGGTATCGCTCTTCGCGCTGACGGAGCGCCTCTTCCTCCTGCCTGCGCTCTGTGACATCGCGCGAGATTCCGCGAAAGCCTACGGGTTTTCCCTCCGAATCTCTGATCAGAGAGACGTTGGATTCAAGCATTCGCCTGGTGCCGTCCTCTCTGATGATTCCCCATAAAACTCCGGTCGCCGGTTCCCCCGTGCTATAGACCTGACCGAATATCTTATAGACCTGCCTGGCGGTCTCTTCATCCATGTACTCCTTATAGTTGAGGCCCATCAATTCTTCGCTCGACAGATCATGTATCTTCGTCGTGCAGTCGTTCAAGAAAGTCATGTTTCCCGATAGATCGAGTTCCCAATAGGAATCCTCGATGTTATTGATGATCGTGCGGTATCGCTCTTCACTCTGACGGAGCGCCTCTTCGGCTCGCTTCCGCTCCGTGATGTCATTTGTTTCGATCAGCAAGCACGGTTCTCCGTCGAGTTCGATTGGCTCGATAGACAGAAGGAACGCTCTGTTCTCGCCGCTCTTTACGCGGGCGAGTATCTCCATATCTCGCACCGATCCTTCTTCCTTGAGTATGCGCATCGCTTCCGCGCGCTGGTTGGAGTCTACCCATATATTGAGGTCTCGACCTGAGCGACCGATGAGCTCTTTACGCGAATAACCCATTACACGAGTGAAGCTCTCGTTTACATCTATAAAGAGTGCATCTTTAACCGTGCTGATGCTTATGGGAATAGGCGAGGCGTTGAAGGCTTGAGAGAATCGCCGCTCTGAGGCGCGAAGCGCCTCCTCGTCCCGCTTGCGTTCGGTGATGTCGCGGATGAAAGCGCAGCTATACTCCTGGCCGTCGAATACCAGATAATTGGCGCTGACCTCGACCGGAATGACCCGGCCTTCACGAGCGCGGTGATTCGATTCGAAGATAGAGAGTTCGCCCCGTTTTATTTGCTCCCATAGTTCGGGCCAGTCCTCGACCGGGAACCATTCGTCGAGCTGGTCGAGCTTCATCGCAAGCAACTCTTCTCGCGTATAACCGGTCATAAGGCAAGCCGCATTATTGACATAGACGAGTCGCAAGTCCGGCGTGAGCCAGAAGATTGCTTCCCCGGCATGCTCAACCAAAAACTGCGTGAGTCGCTGTTGCTCTTCCGTGCGCTTGCGTTCGGTGATGTCGCGGACGAAAGTGCAGCGATACTCCCGGCCGTTGAAGTGTAAATAATTCGATTTGACCTCAACCGGAATGATTCGGCCGTCCTTGGTGCGGTGCTGCGATAGTATTGTGAGAGTCTTGCCCTGTTTGTATTCCTCCCAGGTTTCGGACAAACTGTCGGCCTGGAACCACTCGTCAATATCACTCAATCTCATCGTGAGCAATTCTTCGCGCCTGTAGCCTGTCATAAGGCAGGCGGCCTCGTTCACGTAGGCAAACCGCATATCCTTCGTGAGCCAGAAGACTGCCTCTCCTGCGTGCTCGATCGAAAACTGCATGAGGCGCAGTTGCTCTTCCGTCCGTTGCCGTTCCTCATCAGCCGTCTGTAATTCAGCCAACTGCCGACGCAGGGCCATTACTTCACGGGTGAGTTCCTCTTTTGTCCTGTCCTGGTTCAGTATCATTTAATTATCGGGCTTCTATCCTGTGATCGCTCATGCCGAGTGACTCCCGATGCTCTCTTTTACAACCTGACAAGCCTGAAAGCCGCATAAACCTCCAATAATGAACCGCGCTGGGGAAGCGTTGCCTCGCCAGGGTCAGTGATGACAGAGAGGCGCAGCAGCAAAGGCAGCAACTTTCATACCGGGTCACTTTCATTAAAAAATCGTCCCTGATATAGAGATACTCCTGATCAATCGAGGCTTTGCTCCACACCGTTCTGCGGCGTTTCCGCCGACTTATGCTACACCCATGAAAGCGGTCTCAGGTCTAAAGTCAAAAGTCAAAAGTCCGGGACTTTCGACTTCAGACTTTAGACTCCCCGTCTATTGCGACTTGAAAGCGTTGAGTTCTGACTGAAGTGATGCCGGAAAATGTCTGCATTGACAGGCCCGTTCGGAGTCGGCTATAAACTGCCTATGACGCCGACGATTTTGACCGTCATCATTGCCGCCAGTGCCGTCATACTGTCGATCTTCGCCGCCAGTTGGCTGAATCTGCGGAGTAAGGAAAAGCTCTTTGATCGGCTCGACAAACAATTAGCCGCCCACTTCGGCGAATTGCGTGCGGAAATCGAATCGCTGCGCAAAGAGATGAAATCCGAATTTGCGGCGCTACGGGAGGAAATGAAGGCTCTTTGATAGTTTCCGGGGAATCGGGTTTCGTGCTACTAAATATTGTAGGTGACCTGCTTTTGCGATCTATATATAGCCTGCCTCCCCGGAAAGTATTAGAGAATCGAAATGAAATCCGAAATCGCGGCGCTGCGGGCGGAAATGATGACTCGCTTCAATGCCCTGGAGTATAAAGTAGATCGCCTGGACCGGCAGATGGAAGCTATCTTCAAACCCGTTCTGCCCAAGACTTGAACGGCGGCTGAAGCACGATCATCGGGCGGCACAGTCAGTGAGCAAGCTCTTGAAAAATCGTACCCTGCCAAACTAAAACAACATCATGCAAGCCGTGAATTCGCTGCTTGCCGAGCGAGCGTGAGAAAGCAGAAAGCAGAAAGCAAAAGCGGCGATTCAGAAGCGCCTCTTTTGCCTTTTTACTTTTTACCTTTTACTTTTGCTTCATCTGCGCTCTGGTTCGCCCTGAAGATCACATAAGCGCGAATGGCTTCGGCATCTTTGCGCGAGAGTTCTTTAGAGAAAGAAACCATGCCAAGCTTCTTCAAGTTCCCTCCTAATACGATACCGAACCACTGTTCATTGGCGAGAGTCTTCGAATAGCGCAGGTCCGTCACCAATCCGCCGCTGACCGCCACGTCGCCGTGACAGGATGCGCAGTAACGCTGGAACAAGCGTTCCCCGTTCTTGACCGTAGCTTCATCGGCCGTCGCCGGTGGAGGCGAGAGCGCCTGCTCCGCAAATTCCGGCATGGGCGGCAGGCTCGCCTTCCCGCCGATTTTGAAAACCAGCATCCGGCTGATATTGCGCACGCGCCCGGATTTGAATGAGACTTCGCCTGTGACCAGAGGAAACACGCCGCCCCAGCCCGCCAGCACGGCGACGTATTGCTCGCCATCGACAGTGTAGGTCACAGGGCCTGCCATCACGCCTGTCTGCGCCGCAAATGACCAGACCCGCTCGCCTGTGTCGGCGCGATAGGCTTCGAAATGCCCGCTCGCCGTGCCTTCGAAGACGAGATTTCCCGCCGTAGACAGCGTGCCGCCATTCCAGGGACCGGGGCGGCTCACCGTCCAAACCTGCTTCTGCCCGACAGGATCCCAGGCAACAAGGCTTCCTTTGACGCTATCGAGGATGAATTTCTTGATCGCCGGATCTTGAGGCATTCCTGCGGCGACAAGATCAACGCCATAATTGGAGGCCAGGTTCTTCATTTGAAAATCATCGGGCGATTTGTAAAGGAATCCTGCATCCTGCACAGGGATGTAGACCAATCCGGTGAGCGGACTGTATGACATGGGTTGCCAGCTATGCGCGCCGAGCGGGCCGGGAAGAATCGGCACAGGAGCGTCGTCCTTGTATCGCGCATTCTCCGCTTCGATCGGCCGCCCCGTCTTCATATCAATGCCCGTCGCCCAGGTGACTTGCGTGTAGGCTGCGGCGGAAATCAGCGCGCCGTCGGTGCGGTCTATCACATAGAAGAATCCATTCTTGGGCGCGTGCAGGATGACTTTTCGCGCTTTGCCTTCGATAGCGATATCGGCAAGGATTATCTGCTGGCAGGCCGTGTAATCCCACATCTCGCCAGGGGTCTCCTGATAGTGCCAGACATACTCTCCCGTGTCGGGCCTTAGCGCCACAATCGACGACAGGAAAAGGTTATCGCCGCCCTTCGGGCTTCGTATTCGCTGATTCCAGGGAGCGCCGTTGCCGACGCCTATATAAAGGAGATCGAGGTCAGGGTCGTAAACGATCGAATCCCACACGGTCCCGCCGCCGCCTCCCGTCCACCACTCGCCGGTCCAGGTTCTGGCCGCCTTCTCCATAATCGGACTCTCGAAGGGCTTCGAAGGATCGCCGGGCACAGTGTAAAAGCGCCAGGCCATCTTCCCGGTTTCCGCGTCATAAGCCGAGACGTACCCGCGCACGCCCATCTCCGCGCCGCCGTTGCCGATTATCACCTTGCCCTTTGCGACGCGCGGCGCTCCGGTGATGGTGTAGCGATGCTTGCGGTCTATGGTGAGCGTCTCCCATACGGGTTTGCCCGTTGCGGCATCGAGCGCCACGAGCCGCCCGTCGAGCGTGCCGACGAAGACTTTGCCCTTCCATACGGCCACGCCGCGATTGACCGCGTCACAGCAGGCATTCACAGCCCATTCGGGAGGCACCTTCGGATCGTAAGACCAGAGCTGTTTGCCTGTCGCGGCGTTGAGCGCGAAGACCTTGCTCCAGGCGCTCGTGAAATACATCACGCCGTCGACAACGATAGGCGTGGCCTCCTGACCGCGATTCGTATCCAGGTCGTAGTACCATGCCAGACCGAGACCCGCGACATTTTTATCGTTGACCTCCTTGAGCGGACTGAATCGCTGTTCGCTGTAAGTTCGACCATGGCTCATCCAGTTGCCGGGTTCCTTGTCGGCACGGGTGATGCGGGCCGAGTCGACATCGGCCGGTTTCGTTGTCTTGGGATTTGCGTCCTGTGCCGCATGAGGACCGGGCGAACCGTACACGCCATATACTGCGAGAGTCAGTGCTATTACCACTATGCAAGCTTTCAACCGAGACATATTCTTCTCCTGACACTGTTTGGTCAAAGGTTTTTCACGGTCCTGGTAGAAGCCCGTCCAAGAGAAGCTCACTCAAGGGAGCCGCCGCATGTTAAATGCTCGTCAACTCGAAGAAAGAAATCTTTATGCGAGGTCTCATGCAGCTTACTTGTTCGCTAGTTGCTTTGCCGGGTTCCGGGGCGACCTCTTGACTGAGCGGCCCTCGGAAGCAAACGATTCCGCGACCGCATCGGTCTCAACCATCGCGGATTTCTTCGAACTGCGCACATAGGTTTCAGCGTTCGCTTCGTGCGTCTGGAAATAGGGTTCCAGCCGCTGAAGGGTGTTCTTGAGCGCATAAGCCACATGTTCTCGCATCGCTTCGGCGGCCGCCTGCGCATCTCCTTTGATCAGTACTTCGATGAGATCCTGATGGCGATGCGAGGGACCGGCCGAAGCCGGTTTGGGCGTGCAAAGCCAGGTCGAGGCCAGCACATGATTTTTCTCTATGGCGTCGCAAAGCGGCTGACACTTCGTACACTCTGCGATGCGACGATGTAGCTTCTCATGCAGGCTCAGGAAGAGAAAACGGTCGCCGTCGGTTTGGGTAGACAGCGCGTCAACCCTCGTCGCCAACCTTTGCAATTCCGCCCGTTCCTGCGGAGTGGCTTTTTCGGCAAACAGCTTCGCAGCCTCGACTTCGAGCGCCTCACGCACGACATAATGTCCGCGCACATCCTCCTCGGTGGGAATCTTCACTCTCGTGCCTGCGCGCGGACGGCTCTCGACCAGCCCCTCGAACTCCAACCGCATCAACGCCTCCGAAACCGGCAACATGCTCATGCCGAGTTCACCGGCGAGTTTCCGGCGCGAGATCACTTTGCCTATGGGCAGTTTGCCGCGAAGTATCCGTTCGCGCAGAATCACATAAGCTTCCCCGGCAAGGCTGATGTTTTCCTTAGAGACATTCATAATATTCCAGCTCCAGCCATCAATGCTCCTCTCGATTGCTGGCCATATAAAGGACCGATTCGGCACGGCAAGTATGAGACCCCGGTTGTTGCAATGTCAAGCGGTCGAATCGACTCATCGATAACCCGTCTGTTGCCCCTTTACGAGAATTCAAACGAAATCGCTCTCGGAAGATCGCACTTCGAGGCGGCGGGCCGGAACGGCAGCGCCATTTGTACATTGATATGTCAATGATAGATCGGTAAAAAGATGGCCGCCCGTTCGAAACAATAGACTTGTTGCAAAGAAATAAGAGGATAATGAGGGTGGAGCGGGTTTCGCCGAAAGGTGTTATCGCATTGATTCTGACATATCAGATTTGTAAAATCCTGCTTGACATTGCTACGGAGATTCTTCATACTCATCGCGCTTTCCGTGAAGCCGGGACTCGCAAACGGGCCAAAGGAGACACCTCCTGCGGTCAGGCCGGGACGGTTTTGTCAGGCAAAAACATGGGGATTGTGAGCGGGCAAAATGGGTACGGTGAATGAGACGGCCGGGCGACTCAATGGCAGGGCAGTCACAGAGAGCTGAGGATCATCGGTGATCGCAAGGCAGGTGCTACCGCGTATGAAATCGTACGATTCCCTCATGTCCTCGATGTGCTGAAGCAGAAAGTCGGCCTAAGCAAGAAATTCGTGCATGTCATCAGGAATCCCTTCGACACGATCGCGACGACGTTTCATAAGACTTCTCCGAAAAACGGCGAAAGTACAGAAGAGCACTTGTCCCGTGAGATTCGCAACTATTTCGCGCGCTGCTCGGCTGTTCGCATGATCGAGCAGGAATTCGGCGCTGGATCGATTCTCCATTTGCACCATGAAAGTCTGATCGCCGAACCGAGTCGCGAATTGGCGCGCGTTTGTGAGTTCCTTGGTGCCGAGGCATATCCGGAGTACCTGCGTGACTGCTCGGGTATCCTCAAGACGACTCCAC
>JAKEHD010000728.1 GCA_022615215.1 Blastocatellia bacterium | reverse complement strand
GGGAGCAGGGGAGCAGGGGAGCAGAGGAGCGGGGGAGCGGGGGAGAGGAGAAGCACCCCTGCACCCCCGCTCCCCTGCTCCCCTGCAGGTTTGAATCCGGTGGCCAGTGAATATACAAAAACAGTGACGGTCGCGAGTGCGGGTCGAAGAGTGCTCGACATAGGGTGCGGCACGAACAAGATTCCGGGCGCTATCGGAATGGACATCAATCCGCGCACCGATGCCGACGTGATTCATGATCTCGATGATCTGCCTTATCCGTTTGACGATGACGAGTTCGACGAAGTGATCGGACGCCACGTAATCGAGCATGTCCGCGACCCCATGGCCGTGATGAGCGAGTTGCATCGCATCACGCGGCACGGAGGGCTTGTCAGACTCGTAGCGCCTCACTGGACGAATCCCGATTGGGCGTCCGACCTCACGCACCGCAATCACCTGAGCAGCTATTCGTTTCGCAACCTGACGGACGAGCGCGCGGTCTATCCTTTTTACACGCATGTACGCTTTCGCCAGCGCGCCGCTTACGTCACAATGTTGAAGATATGGAAATGGATGGGGTTCGAGTTCTTTGTAAACCTCGACCATCGTTTTCCAAGACTGCGCTTTTTTCGCCAGATATGGGAGCACTATCTGAACTTCATAGCGCGCGGCAAAGAGATTCATTTCGAACTCGAAGTGGTGAAGAAAAGCTGGGGGGCAGAGGAGAAGGATGAAGGATGAGGGATGAAGGATGAATCGACCGTATCGCTCTGGTTTTCATCCTTCACTTTGCGGCCTTCATCCTTTCCGAAGCGGGGTTGATTGCCTTATCCCCGGCGCGTTGCACCGGGCTATTGAATCTCGCCCTTTCAGGGCTTCTCGAAGGAGATGAAATTTGACCAGCGTTAAAAATACGCCGTTCGCATTGATAGTCCTCGATGGATTCGGTTATTCGCCCCGGCGCGAGGGGAATGCCATCGCGCTCGCTCGCACCCCGCGCTTCGATGAGTGGTATGAGAAATATCCCAACACTTTGATCGAAGCTTCGGGCAAAGCCGTAGGTTTGCCCGCCGGTCAGATGGGCAATAGCGAGGTGGGCCACCTCAACTTATGCGCGGGCCGCATAGTGAGGATGGATGTCTCGCGCATAGATCACGAAATCGAAACGGGCGGCTTCTTTCGCAATGAGGAATTGATACGCGCGATGGAGCACGCGAAGAACGACTCGTCTTCATTGCACCTTATGGGACTGGTCTCGCACGGCGGAGTGCATTCCTGGCACGAGCACCTATACGCGCTGTTGAGGATGGCCAGAGAGAGAAAGCTTGAGCGAGTATTCGTGCATGCTTTCCTCGACGGGCGCGACACGGCACCCGAATCGGGCGCGGGCTATACGGCCGAACTCATCGAAAAGATGAACGAGTACGGCGTCGGGCGTGTGGCAACGGTCGTGGGCCGCTACTACGCTATGGACCGCGACAAGAGATGGGACCGCACCGAACGCGCCTTTCGCCTGCTCGTCTATGGCGAAGGCCGCCCGCACACTGACCCCGTCGCGGCTATACGCGAGTCTTACGCGGAAGGCGTAACCGATGAATTCGTAAAACCCGTCGTCATCGTGGGCGAAGATGAAAAGCCTGTTGCCAGGATAAAGGACGGCGACAGCGTCATCTTTTTCAACTTCCGCGCAGACCGCGCGCGCCAGATCACTCGCGCTCTCACCGAAGAAACCCTCCCTTACGGTCGGGCTACTGAAGGCTTCGACCGGGGAGCGAGACCCCGTATTCGCTTCACCTGCATGACTTATTATGATCGTCAGTTTCCGCTGCCCGTAGCCTTCGGGCCTGTGCATAACGAGCAGATACTTGCAGACGTTTTCGCCGAGGCGGGATTGAAGAATCTCCGAATAGCCGAGACCGAAAAGTACGCTCACGTGACCTTCTTCTTCAACGGCGGAGTCGAGACGCCGGGCGCGGGCGAGACGCGCCGACTCATCCCGTCTCAGAAGGTCGCCACTTACGATTTGAAGCCTGAGATGAGCGCCTACGAGATAACCGATGCCCTCGTAAAAGAGATCGACAGCGACCGGTTCGATGCCTTCATCATCAATTATGCGAACGCCGACATGGTAGGACACACGGGCGACCTTGAGGCCACGATAAAAGCCATCGAGGTGATAGATGAATGTGTGGGGCGCGTGGTCGATGCGATAAGGGCGAAAGGCGGGACGGTGATAATCACTGCCGATCACGGCAACGCCGAACAGATGATAGACCCTGAGACGGGCGGCATATTCACTGCTCACACGACGAACCGGGTGCCTTTCATTTTAATAGATGACTATCGCGGAAGTTTGCGCGAAGGCGGCTCGCTTCAGGACGTAGCGCCGACCTTGCTCGGCCTTATGGGCATTCCGCAACCCCGTCAGATGACGGGCCGGGACTTGAGAAGGATGAAGGATGAGGGATGAAGGATGAATCGATGGCTTCACTCCGGGTTTCATCCTTCATAACGCCCCTGCTCTTCCGCTTCCTTCACACATAACATGTATTTTGAGGATAAACGATGAAAGTAGGACTGGTAGGATTTGCGGGCGCGGGCAAGACGACCATATTCAACGCCCTTACGGGGTTGACTGCGGAGGTCGGAGGCTTCGGCGCTCGCGAAAAAGCGAATGTGGGCGTTATCAAAGTGCCCGACCCTCGCGTGGATAAGCTCGCCGAAATTTATAATCCCAAGAAGAAGACCTTCGCTGAAATCAGTTTCGTCGACGTGGCTGGCCCGCAGGAGTCAGATCGCTCGGAATCGGGTCTCGACCCGAAACTGGTTCAGCAGCAGCGCTCCGCCGAAGCCCTAGTGCATGTCGTGCGCGCGTTCGATAACCCTATGCTCTTGCAAAAGGCAGACCCCGCGCGCGATATACGAGCCTTCGACGACGAGTTGATGTTGACCGACATGGTGCAGATAGATAATCGCATCGCCCGTCTCAAAAAAGAGAAAGACTCCGCGCGCGAGCGCGAACTTCTCGAACGGCTCAAGGCCGCGCTCGAAGAAGAACGCCCGCTTCGCGATGTCGAACTCGCTCAGGAAGAACTGGCCTCGATTGCGGGCTTTTGCTTCCTGAGCCTCAAGCCCGCGCTCCTGCTCCTGAACACGAGCGAAGAGCGCGCAGCCGAGAATGAATACATTTTATTGGGCGCTCCCCGTGAGGTGATCGAGCTTGCCGAAGCGAAAAAATTGAGCTTGATAGTGATGTCGGGCAAGGCCGAAATGGAGATAGCCGAACTCGACCCGGAAGAGCAACGCGAATTCCTCGCGGACCTCGGAATAAGCGAACCCGCGCGCGACCGCTTCATCCGCGCTGCTTATGAGTTGCTCGACCTTATAAGCTTTTTGACCGTAGGCGAAGACGAATGCCGCGCCTGGACCATAAGCCGGGGGACTACGGCGCAGAAGGCTGCGGGCAAAATCCACTCCGACATCGAGCGCGGCTTCATTCGCGCCGAAGTCACGCGCTTCGAAGACCTCGTGGAACTCGGCAGCGAAGCCCGATGCCGCGAGCAGGGTAAGCTGCGCCTCGAAGGCAAGGAGTACATAGTCCAGGACGGAGATGTGATAAACTACAGGTTCAATGTCTGACTGGCCCACGAACACAATACGAGTAGTCTTGTTCGACATCGACGGCACTCTGATACGCGCAGTGCGCCGGCCCGAATATCGCGGACGCATACGCGATATGCTCACACGCATATTCGGCACCTGCGGGCGAATAGCCGAAGTTGATTTCGCGGGAAAGACGGATCTAGCGATCTATCACGAGGCGCTCCGCTGCGAGGGCATAACTCCTGCGACGATTCGTGAACTCGTCCCGGCGCTCGAATCCGCGATGATCGAAATTCTCGATGATCTCTCTTCGACCGGCGAGGTCTTCAGAGTGTGCGCGGGCGTGCGCGAACTTCTCGATGTGCTATCGGGCGACGCGCGTTTCGTTTCGAGTTTGCTGACAGGCAACCTTGAGAGACTTGCCGGAGCGAAGTTGCAGGTCGCAGGCATCGGGCATTACTTCCGTAACCGGGGCGCGTTCGGAAGCGACGCCGAAGAGCGCAATCATCTTCCCGCAATCGCCGCCCGTAGAATCGGCGAACAGATCGGCCGACAATTAGCGCCCGAAAGGTTCATCATAGTGGGCGACACGCCGCGCGACATCGCTTGCGCCCGGCATTTCGGCGCGCGAGTGATCGCCGTTGCTTCGGGGATGTTTCCCGCCGAGCGTTTGAGAGAGCATTCGCCCGACGCCCTGCTAGGAGACCTCGCCGATACCGAAGAGTTGCTCTCACTACTTGCCCGTATATGATTTTCAATTGAAGCTGAAAACTGATAGCTGATGGCTGATAGCTGACGGCGCAGAGTCCCGAGGCCGGCGATTCTCCTACCTCAAGAATTTCTCAAGTCATCCCCGCTAGATTATAGATGTCGGGCGTCAGTTAAAACACGCCGCAGGATAATTAATTATGACAACCTCCCTTATTTTCAACAAGATAGCTATTCCCGCCGAATTGCCCCGCATTTCGCGCCGCCGCCTCATCGAAAAACTCAGCCGCAGCCTCGCAACCTGCAATCTGACCGTCATCAACGGGCGCGCAGGAACGGGCAAGACGCTGCTTGCGACCGATTTTGCCTGGCAATGTGGCCGCCCGGTTGCATGGTACAAAGTCGATGCTTCCGACAGCGACCCGGCGGTCTTCTTTCGATACCTGATCGCAAGCGTCGCCCGGCAGCAGTCCGGATTCGGCCGTCATTGGGCTGAAGAGTCATTGAAAAAGGATATGCCCCGACTGGCCGAGTCTTTCGCTCACGAGATGGATCAGGCGGCGATGCCGCTCGTCCTGGTGCTGGATGACCTGCACCTTATCTATGATGCAGAGTGGGTAGCACCGTTCTTCAGTCGCTTCTGGCCGCTTCTGCCTGTTGAAGCGCACCTGATTATAATCGGGCGCATTCCGCCTCCCCTGCCGTTATGGCGCATGCGCTCCAAGCAGACGCTCTCGGTAATAGATGAAACCGCTCTCGGTTTCTCTCTTCTGGAGACGGCGATGCTGCTCGAAAGTTATGATCTTCCGCAGCCGGCTGCTTTCGAAGTTCTCAGAGAGTCCCGCGGGCGCGCTTCCAGGGTGAGCGCCATCGTTAGAGAGATGCTTGTTGCAGACCGGAGCGCAACCCTTATGAAGAGCTTGCCACAGGAAGTTATCTCATAGCATCCGGCGTCAAGAATGAATACATTCATTGGCGGTTTTTGACTATCAAGGAGCTTTGTGTTACTCATGGCCATCGGAATCCTTTTGACAGTGGAAGGCAAGGAAGACTCTTTTCCTCAGGCAGAAGAAAAAGGAATCTTTATGCCTTCTACGGATGGCCTCAGCCGGAAATATCTGTCGCCACGACCGAGGAGGGTTTCACTGCCGTATGTCCGGCTTAGGCGCAAATAGTATAACGAAGGCCCCATTGCTCATGGCAGACGTAGCCGGCCATCGCGAAGCGCAGCCGCCGCCGCCCGCGCGGGACAGCCGAAATGCATCCCTTTTCCTTCGCACGAAACTGCTGCCTCCCCGGCCCGTGCCCGAGTTGCTCGATCGCCCGCGCCTGACCGATAAGCTGTTTGCCAATATGGCGCATCCGCTCACGCTTGTCGCGGCCAATGCAGGGTCGGGAAAGACCACGCTCGTGGCGGACTTCGTTCGCCGCCATGCGCCGCTGTTCGTCTGGTATCAACTCGATCACACCGATGCCGATCCGTTCGTTTTTCTCGGCTATGTGACGAGCGGGATCAAACATGTCGTGGAGGGCTTCGACGGAGTCACGCTCTCATACCTGCGCCAGTCGGCCGATGAGATGACGCGCCACCCGGAACGCGCAGTCGATGTGTTGCTCAACGAAATTCTCGAAAGCGTCGACCGCCGCTTCGTGCTCGTTCTCGACGACTATCATCACCTCGGCGCGGAAACTTCCGTGCATAGCATGGTCGACCGTTTGCTCGCCTATCTGCCAGACGTTATGCACGTGATCATCATCTCGCGAGACATCCCGCCGCTTTCGCTTGCGCGACCCCGTTCGCAGGGGCAGATGGTCATCATAGATCGAAACGACCTGCTCTTCACGGATGAAGAGACCCAGGAACTTTTTCGCCGCGTGTTCGATCTGGAGATGACTACCGAGCAGATGGTCGAATACCGTCAGCGAACCGAAGGCTGGATCACCGCATTGCAACTCGTCAGGCAGCAGGCCGAAAGGCGCGCCGTAGCTCTCGGTGATCGAATCAGTACCCCGACCGTAAGGGAGGGAGATCAGTACCCCGACCGTAAGGGAGGGGAAAGGGAACCTTCGCGCGCGCTCGACCTCGTGGAGATACTGCGCCGGTCCGAGCAGGACATCTTCGACTACTTCGCGGAAGAAGTCACAGCCTTCGAGCCTGAAGATGTGAAACGACTGCTCTTGAGGATAGCGCTGCTCGACAGGGTCGAGGCGCAGGTGTGCGCCAGTCTCTACCCGGATTTCAATTGCCGTTCGATACTGCCCGCGCTTGTGCGACGCAACCTCTTTATCACCGTGGCGAGCGACGAGCGCAGCGAAGAGTATCGTCTTCATCCGCTCTTTCAAAGCTTCCTTCAACGCCGTCTCCGGCTTGAGATAGGCAGAGCGGGGATAAGCGCCGAGTACGCGCGCTTCGCAGATTATTTTCTTGCACTCAACAAGTGGGAATCCGGCGTGCGCTACCTTATCAAGGCCGAAGAATTCGAGCGCGCCGCCGAGGTCATAGCCCTGAGAGGCGCAGAGTGGCTCTCTTCGGGCGCTCTCGCTTCGTTGCTCGCTTTTGCCGAGGCTCTGCCCGCGACGGCTATTGAGAAGCATCCGCGCGCGCTCTGCTATCAGGCCGAGGTTCTGAGACTGCGCGGCGAATATGATGCGGCCCTGGCGTGCCTGCGGCGCGCGGTCACTCTCTTGCAGGAGGGTGGCGACCGTCAGGGCGAAGCCGAGGCGATGCACTGGCTGGCGACGATAGCTCGAAGGCGAGGCGAAACGGATGCCGCTCTCGCTCTTCTGGACGAGGCGGAGCGCCTGGCTGCCGAAGACGATCCGGTTCGCATAAGGTGCGGCAACACGCGCGGGCTTTGCCTGACAGGGGTCGGCGATCTGGCAGCCGCCGAGCGCGAGTTTCGCGCAGCCCTTCACTCGGCGGAAGAATGCGGAGACGAAGACTATGCGCGGATCATCGGGCACAACCTCGGATTGCCTGCGATGCTTCGCGGTGATTTCGCAGAAGCCCTGCGATGGCTCCGCCGCATGCTTCGCACCCAGGAGGGTAGCGTGCATAAGCCGCGAGATGCAACGGCGCACCTGAACATCGCTCGATGTCATCTGTTTCGCGGCGACTTCGCCGCCTGCGAGAAACATCTCCTCGCGGCGATCGAGTGCAGCCAGCTTTTCAATCTCACTTCGCTGCTGGGAGAAATATTCGAGGCCTACGGCAATCTCTACCGCGAATCGATGGATATGGCGCGCGCTGCCGAATTCTACGAACGAGCCAGGCGCGCTTACGAAGAAGCAGGCATCTCTCTCTCGCATCGCGAGCTGCTCGAAGAGCAGGCAATTATGTATTTGCAGGCGGGCCTCGCGGCGTCGGCGCGCCTTGTGATAGACCAACTCATCCGAGCGCGCTCGGATGAGGGCAACGAACTGGGGGTACAGACTTCCTGCCTTGCTCGCGGGCGCATACTGATCGCCGAAGGGGATCTAGCGGGGGCCGAAACCGATTTGCAAAGGGCTTCGGCTCACTTTCGCAAACGCGGGCTTCACTACTACGAAGCGCAGGCCGAGATGGCTCTGGCCGTCTGCCGTCTGGAGAGAGAGGCCGAAGGCGAAATGCTCCTGCACCTGCGCCGCGCGATCGATCTGGCCGTAAGCTACGACTACGAGCACTGGTTGCAAAGAGAGGTCACACAAGAGCCGCGCCTTTTTGCCATGCCGGAAGCTGCGGCGCTGCTCCCGGCGGACGTGCGCGAACAACTGTCGAGCGAAGCAAAACGTCCGCTGAAGACCGCTTCCGCTCGCCCGTGGCCGGTCGCGCTCGGCGAGAGTGTCGCATCAGGGCGAGTGACCGACCTGACGATAAAGCTGCTCGGTCACGTTGAGATATTCCGCGACCCTTCGCATCCGCTGACCGGAGAAGTTTGGAACACGCGGCGCGCTCGTGATATATTCTGCTTCATAGCATCCCGCTCTCACCGCCGTGCCTCGAAAGACATCATCGTCGACACTTTCTGGGGAGAGGCGGAGTTTGACGTGGTCGAAAAAAACTTTCATCCGACCATATCGCACATACGCAAGGCGCTCAACAGCCGTCAAGCCTTCAAGCAGAATTTCCTCATCTATCGCGACGGCGACTATCAACTGAACCCCGATTTCACATACTCGATAGACACGGAAGAATTCGACCAGCGGCTTGGGGAAGGCGAGGCTGCGCGTCGCGCGCGAGACTTCGAGGGCTGTCGGAAGGCTTTCGAAGCGGCCGTCGCGCTCAGTCGAGGCGAGTTCATGCAAGGCTGTTATGACAGTTGGGTCGAGGAGCAGCGCGCATACTATCGCGGGCAGTGCCTCCGACAGCTTTCGACCCTGACCGACATAGCGCAAAGAGGCGGAGACTGGGCGCGCTCGCTCGAACTCGCTCAAGAGATACTCGGCGAGGATCCGTTCCGCGAGGATATTCACTGCAAAGCGATGCGAGCGCATGCGGCGCTCGGAAACCGCATGGCCATAAAAGACCAGCTTGAAACTCTGCGCAGCCTGTTGCGCAAAGAGCTCGGAGTCGAGCCTTCAGCCGAGACCGAACGGCTTTATAGAGAACTGGTCAAGGGAAAATGATGAATGCAGCTATCAGCCGTCAGCTATCAGCTATGAGTGTTCAGCTATCAGCTACAGACGATAAGC
>JAKEHD010000727.1 GCA_022615215.1 Blastocatellia bacterium | reverse complement strand
TGATAACCAAGCTCGGCAACCTGCGCGGGATAACGGTTCGTCCGACCCGTGCTGTTTTGAAGTACGAGGACGTAGATATCGATCCTGTAGCGGCCGGCCGCGAGCTTCGAGTCGATTCGCTGTTGAGCGGCGTAATTCAGAAATCCGGCAACCAGATTCGTCTGACGGTCCAGCTTACACGGGTGAGCGATGGCGCATCCGTTTGGGCGGACGAGTTCGAAGAGGATTTCACCGACATATTCGACCTTCAGGACGCGATCTCCTGGCGCGTGGCTCAATCTCTTATGCCTCGGCTTTCGATCGGCGAGCGCGAGGCCATCAGCAGGCGCGTGACCGAAAACAGCCAGGCATACCTGCTTTATATGCGGGGCAAATACTCCGTCAACAAGGGTGCGGATGAATCGTTGAGGAAGGCCGTAGAGTATTTCGAGAAAGCTCTCGCCGTCGATCCGAACTTTGCTGCGGCTTATGCATGGATGGCCTGGACTTACACGATACTGGGCTTCAACGGGCTGATGTCGCCCGATGAAGCGATGCCGCGCGCAAGGGCTGCTTTGACCGGGGCGCTGGAACTGGACGGCTCGAGTGCCGAAGCTCTCACGGCGCAGGCGTTCATCAAGATGCATTACGACCACGACTGGCCGGGCGCGGAGCAGGCGTTTCTTCGCGCGCTCGATCAGAATCCCCAACACCTGCCCGCGAGGCAGTGGTACGCCTGGTGGTTGCTGGTTATGGACCGGGCCGAAGAATCGACTGCCCAGATGGAACGAGCTTACGAAATTGATCCGGTCACTCCCTCGTCAAGCCTTCACTGGGGATTGCATCTAATTTACTCGCACCGGTACGAGCGATCTATAGAATATCATCAAAGCCTGATCGAGCTTGAGCCTGAACTTGTAGAGGCCCGTTGGTATCTGGCCATAACTTATTCGCTCAAAGGCATGCACGAAGAGGCGATAGCCGAAGGGAAGAGGGCGTTGAGCATCTCTGAAGAGAACAAGTACTTCCAGGCTTATATCTATTCGGCTGCGGGACGGAGAGCGGAGGCGATGAAGATTCTCGATGAGCTTGACGAGAAGTCGAAGACGAAATACGTCTCGCCTTACACGTTGGCGAGAATCTATGTGGGGCTTGGAGAACGAGACCGCGCGTTCGAGATGCTGGAGCGCGCCCTGCGCGAGCGCGACCAAAAGATATTCTGGCTCAAGGTCGATCCGACCTTCGACCCTCTGCGAGATGACGCACGCTACACGGAGATGATGCGCAGGATGAAGCTACAGGTCTGAGGTGAAGAGACCGAGCATCCTGCGAAGGCAAATCCGGGAACCTCTTGTTCACCGACTCGGCTCTCGACGCCATTCCGAAGGTTTTTAGAATTCAGCTATCCCGCCAAACCTTTGATGATTCGCCGCTTATCGCCTCATTTCCAATTCAGAGAGAACTTTGACACCAATCCGGGCCTCCGCCTATAAAATTCATCTGTCAAAATCGGGCAGGGCTAAAGCCGCTTGGGTCGAGCGATTAGAGAACGGAGCGAAATATGGAATGTTCGTTTACTGCGAGGCTTCTGTGACATAAGCCCGCGTCATTGTGAATCTTCGAGAAAGGAGCCAATCACATGAAAGTCAAATCCAATGTCAAGGCTGGCGGCAGCCCTGGTCTTGATCCGACCGGTTAGAGGAGGGGGCGAGATGTAGGAGTGTATGCCGCTAAAACCCTTTGCCGCAGAAACCGCATCCCTTAAATCTTCAAGAAAGGAGGATGATTCGATGAAAGTCAAATCCAATCTCAAAGCCGGGGCAGCCCATGGTTTTGATCCGAGTGGCTAGAGAAGAGAGCGATGTGCAGATCCCGTTTTTGCTCTAAGGCTCTTTGCGACAAGGGCCGATATCTTCTAAAACTTCGAGAAAGGAGCCAATCACATGAAAGTCAAATCCAATGTCAAAGCTGGCGGCGGCCCTGGCTGGGATCCAACAGGTTAGAGAGCGGAGCGAAATATAAAACGCCCGTTTACTGCGAGGCTTCTGTGACATAAGCCCGCGTCATTATGAATCTTCGAGAAAGGAGGCTGATCCAATGAGAGTCAAATCCAATCTCAAAGCTGGCACCGGCCCTGGTGCTGATCCAAATGGCTGAATCGAGCGATGGGCGATTGGCGCGAAGTGGCGCAGGCTTCGGCCTGGGGGAGATCGGTCAGACACAGAATGCGAGTCTGTGCCACCTCACGCGGTCAGCGCATCGATCTCGAAAGCTCGCATCACTCAAACCTTCAAGAAAGGAGGCTGATTCAATGAAGGTCAAATCGAATCTCAAAGCCGGGGGCGGCGGTAGCCTCGATCCTAATGGCTAAAGAAAAGAGCAATATGTAGTAGACTCCTCTGTGCTACCCGCGTCTCAACTTCTTGTTTTTTGAGCAAGAAATTTTGCGAAAGCGCAAAAGTCCGAACTTACTTTTGCCTTTTACCTTTTTCCTTTTGCCTTGCGGCGCAGCCGCGCTGTGCTATTACGAGTGCCTGGCATACCGGATTATGAGAATCGTTGTGCCCTTCGGCCTGGGTTAAAGGGTTTCGCGGAAATCTTTAATAGAAGGGTAGGCTGCCAGTTGGAACCATAAAGCCACAGCCCTGTGTCTGAGAGCAGTTTGAGTTGCGCGAAGGTTCGGCTTGAATCTTCAAAAAGGAGGACGATCCTGTAAAAAAATCAAATCCAATACCAGGGCTGAAAGCGGCTCTGGCATGGACTCCGAATGGCTAGAGAAGAGAGGGATGTGTAGAAGCAACTTGATGCTATTGCGAGCTCTTGCGACAGAGACTCATATCACTCAAATCTTCAGGAAAGGAGTTCGCGCATGAAAGTCAAATCAAATCTCAAAGCCGGAGGCAGAGCTGAACTCGATCCACTGGGCTAGAGAACAGAGCCGTATAGTAGGCTCCTTTGTGCTACTAAAGCTCTTCCTGACAAAAGCCGGTATCTCTTAAAACTTCAAGAAAGGGGGATGATCCCGTGAAAGTCAAATCCAATCTTAAAGCCGGAGGCGGCGGTAGCTTCGATCCGACTGGCTAGAGAACGGAGCGAAATACAGAACACCTGCGAGGCTTGTGTGATAGAAGCTCGCATCGCTTAAATCCTCATGAAAGGAGCGAATCACATGAAAGTTAAATCCAATCTCAAAGCTGGAACCGGCCCTATGGTTGATCCAAGTGGCTGAATTGAACCATGTGCGATTGGCGCGAAGTGGCACAGGCTTCGGCCTGTGTGAAACCCTATAGACACAAAACGCGAGTCTGTGCCACCTCGCACGGTCAGTGCATCAAACTGTTGATCGAAGCGAGAAAACTCCTTGATGCTATTGCAAGCTCTTCCTGACAAGAGATGGAGATCATTTAAACTTTCAGGCCTGGAGGAACCCAACATGAAACTGGCTTTGAGGCTTTCTCTCTTACTGCTGTTTACATCGGCAACGGTGATGACACAGAAGATTCCGGCCGATAGCATGAGGGCAACCATATCGCAGCGCGTCGGCCTCGACGATGTGACTATCACATATCATCGCCCAAATGTGAGGGGTCGGAAAATCTGGGGCGCGCTCGTGCGATACGGTATGGTGTGGAGGACAGGAGCCGATTATCCTACCTTTGTCACCTTCACCGATACGACCGCCGTCGAAGGCCATCGACTCCCTGGCGGAAAATATGCTCTTTATACCATACCGAACGAAAAGTCCTGGACCATCATCTTCAGCAAAAATCTGAACCTGTGGGGCGCGTTCGGCTATAAGGCGGAAGACGACGCTCTGCGCGTGGAAGTCAAACCTGAAAGCTGCGAATTTACTGAAACCTTCACTATAGGTTTTTCCGACCTCGGAGATGATCGCGCCACGATCGTGCTTCAATGGGAGCGGGTGAAAGTCCCTGTAAGGATCGCTGTCGCGATTGACGAGAGAGTGCTCGGTTATGTCAGGGATGCGATTGCCAGCGGAAAAGCCGATTGGGGAACGTACTGGAAAGGGGCGAAGTACCTGCTCAAGCAAAACCAGGAGCTTGAACTGGCCATGGAGTGGATTGATAAATCTATCGAGATGGAGCAGGGCTGGATGAATCTCTGGACGAAGGCCCAATTGCTTGCAGCAAGAGGCGATTATAAGGGGGCGCTCCTTTACGGGAAAAAAGCGATTGAAAAGGGAAAAGAGAAAGAGAATGCGCCGTACTTCGGTTATGAAACCACCTGGAGGGATGAGATGAATCGTTGGGAGCAGGCCGCGAAGAGGGCTTCCGCCCGTCAGAGGCAAGCCGTCAGAAGCAATCATAATCATTGCAGTTGGTGGAAGAAGGCTATGTGACAACCGATGATGGGTCGGCCGTTTTATCGCAAAGCGGGCAGCGGCTCACAACCCTTTGTGATCCCGCTCGGATTCATGCCTCTTGCCGGTTTCAAGCGTCTGGCCGCCAGTCGAAGGCTCACCTTCTGCGATATGGGCGATCGTGGCGGCTCGGATTCGGCGGCCGATTTTTGTCAGGCTGCATTTGTAGCAAGCACTATTAACTTCTCAAAGGGCTTTACAGTCGCCTAATGCTATGATTACAATCGCGCCAGACACTCTTGCATGGAAGGAGGCACACACCATGAAGCGTAGCGTATCGGTGCTACTTACAGTTTTGATCTTCAGCTTCGTGACACTGAATCCGCAGCCGATAGATGCCAAAGGGTTCAAGAGATATAGAATTAAAACGAAGAAAGCCACGGTCGATTTCGTTGACGAGAACTTCGGCAATTTCGGCGAGAAATGCAACATTCTGTTTCTAAACGAGGATGGCTCTCGAAACCTCTTTTTGCGAGTGTGGAGGGAGTTGGAACCGGATCAGACCGCTCCGGCGCTGAATATAGTGGGGATAAGGATCTATGGCTACAATCGGGCCGGCAATATTGTCTATGATGTAGACATAGACGATGGATTCAAACTCAACCACAATGAGCCGGGTGAATGGATCCATCAGCTTGAGGCCATTCCGAAAAAGGTCAAAAAAGTCACTATAACGTTCTCGGGCTACTACCAGCCGGAGTGAGTAGCCCGGTTCATTCACGCGCGAAAACCGTGTCAGGATTTATCTTTGTTGGAGGAATTTTAAGCCGCTTGAAGGCGACACCGAGATAAAACCCTCCAATGATTTTCCGTCAATTCGTATCGCTTGTGATTGACGCGACTGCGTTCAGCCGCATGCGCCTGGCATCGCTCGACCGCAAGATTCTTCAATTATCCCGGACGTAAGGTCAATCGTTAAAACCGCTCATAAGACCTCCGTTTGCCTGGCCCTGGCCGCCTCCAATAAAAACCAAGCATTTCCAAGCTCTGATTCAAGGACTTTTAGCGATTTTGCCGATAGTATGTTCCAGTAATCAAATTCTAACGGGAGAATGCAGGTAATGATGAGTATGAATCGCCGAAATCGTATCGCTAATTCAAGTCTCTGCGTAGTGATGGCTGCTTTATGTTTTTTTGCCAACCCATCGGTGTCTGCGGGCCAGCACGTAAGCCGCACCGAAGACGACGACAAAGCCATGCGGCTCTTCGAGTATCACCTCGGAGAATGGGGACCGCCGCCTGAGGATGAAAAGAGTCGGGGCGTGTCTATCGTTTATGAATGGGCTATGAAGGGCAAGACCGTCAGGGTCGCCGAGTATCACACCATCGATGGAAAAAAGACGCAGGTGAACGAAGGGTTGATCGGCTATCACTACGGCCAGAAGCAGATAGTCTATCAGGAGTTCGTTCTGGACGGAGTGCGCCCCTTCGAAGTCATGTACACGGGCCGATACTGGTTCGAGGACGGGAACGTCATGAAGCGCGAGTTCACGGCTTACGACCCTGATACCACGAGCCGCACTTATAGGGAAACCGTCACTCCCACGGATCCGAATATGCGGAAAGTGTTGATCGAATACATGGACGATAATGGACAATGGAAAAAGTGGGGCGAGTTCACCTGGGTGCGAAGGCAGGCCGAAAGCGATCGGAAAGCCGAGCGAAAAGAGATTCCTACGAAATACTTCGAGCCGTTCATAGGCGAATGGGAGCCTTCGGATTCCGATAAGCAAAAAAATCCCAGGTTCAAGGACTGGGTATCCGCTTTCGAGTGGGGACCGCAGAAAAGGGTCGTGCGCATACTGGAAGGCTACCCGGCGGGTCAGAAGGAGAAAAGGATACTCGAAGGATTCGCTTTCTGGAATCCCGTCACAGGCCGAGTCGAGTTTTATGCTTATAACAGCGATGCCGATTTTTTATTCAAGGGCGAATATACCATCCTGGAGAAAGGCAAAATTCAAAGAGAGTACGAGGTCTATTATCCGGCAGACCATGACTTCGCCAAGCGCGGATATAATGTCATAAAATTCAGAGAGACCCATACACTCAAAGACCCCGATACGATAGACGGACATATCCTTTACTTCAACAAGAAAGACAACCGCTGGGATCCCTGGGGCGGAGCGGGCGGCCACCATTTAATGGTGAGAAGGAATCAGAAAGGATGAGGGCTTCATTCTAAGGATGAAGACGGAAGGATGAAGGATGAAAGTATTTGTGAAACGACTTGTGCCATTTGGACCCTATAGACGATTAGGGAAGCAGGAAGAGAATGTTCAGAGTACCGGCTTCAGCCGGAATAGCCTGTTGGCTTAGGCCCCTTCCGCCTGAAGGCGGTACTCTGAACTCCCG
>JAKEHD010000130.1 GCA_022615215.1 Blastocatellia bacterium | reverse complement strand
GAGATATTGGCCCATCTATCAGGCAAGATGCGCAAGAACTTCATAAAGGTTCTGGCGGGCGACAGAGTGACCGTAGAGCTATCACCTTACGACCTCACCAAGGGGCGCATAACCTATCGCCACCGCAATTGATCTGACCTGAGAAAGCAGGCTGCCTTCCGCGCAGCCCGAAAGCCATAAGAAATGGGCCGACGACTCCGGCCGGCCCACTTGGTTGAATCTTAACCGTATTACAATCAGCGCAAAGCTATCGCCCGTATGAGGAAATACTCGTAGTCGGCGACATAGAGGATTCCTCGCGTCCGGTCGATCATCAGCCCTCTGGGATTTTTGAACGTCGCATCGATTCCGGGACCGTTCCTCGGATTTTTGGAGGTGATGTCTCCGGCAACAGTGTTCACGTTGCCCGCAGGGTCTACGCGGCGTATTCGACTGACGCCCAACTCGCTCACGTAAAGCACCCCGTCGCTATCGAGCGCAAGGCCTATGGGTTGGCTGAGACTGGCTTCGCGGGCAGGGCCGTCATCGCCGCCTATCACTCCGCTTCCGGCATGCGTCGAAACCAGGCCCGTCAGAAGGTCTACCACACGTATGCGGTGGTTGTTGAAATCGGCAACGAAGAGCCGGTTCTCATCCAGAGAGAGCGCCACGTCGATCGGCGTATTGAAGCGCGCATTGGCGCCATCGCCGTCGGCAAATCCCGGCACCCCATTACCCGCAATCGTCTCCACCATGACATCGCCGTTCGCCTGTGTGATCCTGCGTATCGAGTGGTTGTTGGAATCGGCAACATATATGGTCCCATCCGCAGCCATAGCCATGCCGTCGGGCAGGCGGAAAGCCGCTTCTTCGGACGTGCCGTTGCGGAAGCCTGTAAGCCCTATGTTGGTGCTGTTGAGCTTTCGCTGTCTATCCGGGTCGGAGACTTCGCGCCTCTTGCCGGCAAATGTGTCGACGGTGATTCCATCCTCTCCCCGGATTATGCGGCGTATGACGTTGTTTCCATTGTCGCTGACATATATGGTGCCGTCCGGGCCTACGATGAGACCGTTCGGAAATGAAAGGGCAGGCTCGAATCCGCCGGAATTGCCTGAGTCGTGATATCCTGAAAACCCTGTCCCTGCGATGGTGCAGACTTCACTTGTTTCAAAGTTGATGGTCCGTATGACATGGTTGTGCTGGTCCGTGAAATAGAGCAGACCGTCAGGTCCGAGAGCCATACGGCGCGGACGGCGCAAGAATGCGTCTTCAAAACTCACGCACGGATCATCGGGGTTGAATCCGTCGCGGTCCCGGCCGAGCACAGTGCTCACCATAACGTCCGGGACTATCTCGAAGTTGACGATCTCCGACACATTGCCCTCTTCGTCCATGACCTGCACGGTGTGGGGTCCGAGGACGTCGCGGATGTCAGGCGGCACTACTATAGTGAGCCGCCTGCGTGTCGACCTCCTGATATTGGCTTCCACTCCGTCGACGAGGGCCGTGACCCTGTCGCCGAGATTGGCGCCGACTATATCTATGGTCGGCCGGTTTTCTCCCTCACGAATCCTTATGGGGGCGATGGTGGCTATGAAAGGGTCTGTCGTGGGGGTGACGAGAAATATCAGGTCTCGCGATTGAATGCCTTCCTGCACGACGCGAACGACCAGTTGGCCGACCTGTTGTCTGAGCGCGCCGGGAACCGTGGCTTCCAACCGGCCCTCTCTTTGCTCCGTCGGTTCGAGCGTCACTCCGTTGATCATTATCCTTGCGTCGGACTTGAAGCCCGCGCCGCGCACGATGAGGTCGAAATCCTCTTCCCCGACTTCGATTGAATCAGGTTCCAGGGAACCGATGCCGGCCGGGGCCGGAACTACGAACAGGATATCTGTGTTCGAGAACCTGTCATTCCCTCTGCGGACGGTTATGGGGATTCTCCCGCTGTTGGCGGTGAACTTCGCGGGGACCACGAACAGGAGCCTCGTTTCGGAGACGAAGCTCGTCTCGATCGATTTTCTCCCTCCGACCAAAACCACAGAGTTTTCATTGAATCCCTCGCCCGTCACTTCGGCAATTATATCCAGGCCGACGTTCTCTTCAATGGCATTGAAAGTGAGTTGGGCGCTCAGTTCAGGGTCCTGCTCTACAACGGTCAAAGAAAGCTCGCGGGTCTCCTGGTCGTCAGGGTTGATTGCCTGAACCGTATGAGCGCCGGGATTTTCGACCAGAGCAGCGTCGACATCGGCCAGCAACACTTTGGTTGAAATGAATCGCGTCACGAGCGGCACGCCGTCGAAGAATATAATTGCGCCCTCGGCGAATTTTTTGCCTTCGAGCCGCAGGGTGAAGGTCGGACTGCCTGAGCTGATCTTATCGGGCCGTATGCGCTTGAGTTGCGGCATTGCCTCCTGAGCGAGGACACTCGTGTCATTCAATTGGGCGATTAAAAATGCTCCGTATAAAGCCAGAACTGCTGTCAGCAAATAGGCTGCTGCTTTCCTCATAATTACCATCTCTCCTTGATTCCACTACATTGATCCGGTCTTGCCCCGGATGCGCGATGATTGCGCGGTTCGATCTAACAGGTCACCGGTCGAATCGAGCGCGTCTGCTCCGATAGTTTGTTAAGAGTTTCACCATAACATGGAAATATGTCAGGGCAAAACCTTGCAATTTAAAATTGCGAAGGCGGACGATAAATGTATTCATTCGAGGCAGGCTTCCGATTCCCTTCGTGCTCAACGCCTTCCGGCATCAATGGTGCTCTCACTCACGCATCACGCATCGCCCCCGTTTTCATCCTTCATCCTTCACGAACTTACGCCATGCGGAGACTCCGGGCGACCAAAGATTATAACTACCGCCCTCGGCCCGCTACAAGGCGGAAAATACCCACAGCCATTTGCGCGATGGTCCGCAATCCATAATAATACCCCTTGCCGATCAGCTTATATCGAAAGAAGCGGCAGGTCCGATCGGGATTGCCCGCTGATTTCGATGCGATTGCAGGTAAGCGGTTCCATCGAAGATATAGCTCATCGCTTTCAGTACCCCAACCGTAAGGGAGGGGGTTTCATATCAAATCAATATGGAAAACCGCGATTTGAACAACTCCAACACTTGGGAAGAGACATCCCGTCGGCTTCGAGAAGAGTTCTCAAAGGTCTCTACGGACGAGAGCCTTATAGAGAACGCCTTGCGCCTGCTCGGGGACTGGTTGAACGATCCCCTCTACGAGCCTCAAAGAGGGGCGGTGATGGCTCACATAGAATCGGGCAAGTACAGCCTTCTACTCGATTCATTCTATCAAATGATCCCCTTCGGCACGGGCGGGAGGCGCGGGCGCGTGGGCTACGGCCCGAACCGCATCAACAGCGCCACAGTCGAGATGTCGGTGCAGGGGCATTGTAACTATCTTCAAGAGGCCTTCCCCCGCCGCGGAACAAAAGAGTCTTCCGAGATCGTCGTGGCATTCGATACCCGCGTGTTTCGCGACATATCGTGTACTTACGGTTTTCTCGGCCATGACCATTCGCTGATAGGACTCACTTCGCGCGCGCTCGCCTATCAAGCCTGCGAGATATACGCAGGCAACGGCTTCATTGTGAATGTGCCCGATATCGAGTCCCCTACCCGATATCTTTCAACCCCTGAATTGTCATTTCTCATCAGGCACCTGCGCGCGCTCGGAGGCATCAATGTGAGCGCGTCTCACAATCATCCCGATGACAACGGGTTCAAGTTCTACAACATAGAAGGGGCGCAGGACATACCTCCCACCGATGAAGAGTTGATCTCTTTCATGAGCGACGTTCGAGAGGTGAAGCGCTGCCCTTTCGAAGAAGCCGTCCGGCAAGGGCTTATACGCATACTGTCGGACGAGTTGCACCGGGCATACATCTCGATCAATCTCAAGCTGCAATCGAAAGAGACCGACAAAGCCACTCCGATAATCTACACTCCGCTTTCGGGCACGGGCGATTCGACCGTAGGGGACGTTCTGCGCGCCGCCGGGTACGCAGTCGAGTTATACCGCCCGCAGGCCGACTTCGATGGAACATTCTCGTCCATACCTTTCCGCCTTCCGAATCCCGAAGTGCCTGAGTCGGCAAGCCCGGCGCTGGAGGAGGCCGAAGAGAAAGGTGCCTGGATGGTCCTGTCAACAGACCCCGATGCAGACCGCATAGGAGTCTATGCAAGGACCGCTCGCGGCGAGTGGAGATACCTGACGGGAAACGATATAGCCTTGATTCTGGCCTACTATCTCGTGCTGGACGAAGAGCGCGGCCCGCAGAGGTCCGGCCTCATAATCAAAACGCTCGTCACCACCCGCGCGCTCGAAGCCGTAGCCGCCGGTGGAGCCTGCAAGATCATCCCCGACCTGCTGGTGGGATTCAAATACAT
>JAKEHD010000129.1 GCA_022615215.1 Blastocatellia bacterium | reverse complement strand
AGCGGCGTCCGGGCCGCCGCACTCCAAATAAAATCGCCTGGCGGTGAGCTTGATGAAAAGTTTCAATCCATGCCGCGCAGAGTATAGAGACTTCCGCTTCTTATGATATTAAAACCGGCCGACAACGCAATAGCATGCCCCAGGTTTTATGTGAATGAAAAAGGGCAAATACCGACTATTTGCGGAACCTTTACATTTTTTAACAAATTTTTACTCCGGCTTACGCTTTGATTCAAACAACTCAGTCTGCTCTCTCGCGCTTTTCATGCACCATCAAGGCGCAGTTATGTGCGAGATCGCTCCGCGCAACTCTCGTGTCGAACGAGGAAACAGGACGCGCGAGCGAAGTGATTTTTACATCCTTAACAAATTCTTTTCATCCTCTTAACCATGTCGCCCGGCGCTTCCTGTAGCATTGAAGAGAAAGGAGAAATCTTATGCGTTCAATCATATTGGCACTGACCCTCATAGTTCCCTTCTCCGGCCTTGCCCAGGAGAGCGGGGACAAAAATCCTCAAGTCGCACGCGCGCGCGAGTTGCTCTATTCTGCGCGCGCCGCCCTCGGAGGCGAAAGACTGAAATCGCTTCAAAGCCTGTCGGCGACCGTCTCTTATCGCCGCGCGCTCGGAGAGCGCCAGATGACAGGCGAAATAGAATACGACCTTCTGCTGCCCGACAAGTTCATGAAGAATGAAATCATGAGTCCGATACCGGGCGTCGAAGTCACCCGCATCGAAGCCATGAACGGCGAGAAAATCTGGACCGATTCCGGCTCACACGGCGCAGGCGGGGGCGCGGTCTTGATACGGCAGGGTGCCGCCGCTGACGACCCACAGGCTCAGGCCCGAATGGAGCAGGCCATACGCTCGGAGTTCGCGCGCCTGCTCTTATGCTGGCTTCTCACCTCGCCCGCGTCTTTCCCAGTCGAATTCACTCACGCGGGCACAGCCGAAGCCGAAGACGGCACGGCGGATGTGCTTGAGGTCAAGGGACCGAACGACTTCGCCGCCTATCTGTTCCTCGACCGGAAAACCCATCGGCCCCTTATGTTGAGCTATAAAGGTCGAGCGCCGCGCGTGATGACGCAAAGTGCGCAGGGTCAGCCGCGCAGTCGTGAAGAGATAGAAAAGCAAGCCAAAGAAATGCGAGAACGTGCCGAGGCCGAGCCGCTTGATGAAATCCAGATCCGATTCGAAGATTATCGCAAAGTCGACGGCATATCGCTCCCGCACCGTTCGACCAGATCCATCAACGGCGAGGTCAACGAAGAATGGGAGATGAAGCAGTTCAAGGTCAACCCTTCGATCAAACCTGAAAAGTTCGAGAAGAAGTGAGCGCCTGTTGCCTTTCGACCACAGATAACACGGCTAAATCGAACCTTATGAGATTGGTACACTCACCCAATGATAGAAGCGAGTTCAGAGTTCAACCAACAGGGTTGCTGGCACTCCAATCCGGCAAGCTAAAGCTTGAACTCTGAACTTCATCTCTGTCCCGATCTTGTGTGGTTCGATTTAGCACAGAAAGCAATCTCTGTCGGTGTTATCTGTGTTATCAGTGGTTCGGAACTTTTTAATTTTGCCTGACGCGAACACCGGAGAAGAATAGATGTTTGGAAATAGAATATGGCTTCGACTGTCGAGCCTTGTGATGATGGCGGCTCTTACTATAACTCAAGGGCTGGCCCAGACCCGCAACTTAAGCGAGGCGAATCTGCGCGTGAGGGTGCTCGACCCGAACGGCGCGGTCATCCCTGGTGCCCGCGTGCATATCGGAGCGGACCCCTCACAGTCGAAGTCTGTTGAAACCGACTCGCGCGGAGAGGCTGTCTTCACGCGGCTCGCTGCGGGCAAATACAGATTGCGCGTCGAGGCCGAGGGGTTCGAACCGCTCGAATCTGATCAGGTCACGCTTCACGCGGGCGCAAATAATCTCGAAGTGCGACTTGAGATAGCTCGCGTGAAAGAGGAAGTCGTCGTAGAGCAGGACAAACGCGAAAAGGAGACAGACCGGCGCGGCGATGCGTTCTCGACCGTACTGACCCCTGACCAGATAGCCCAGTTGCCCGATGACCCCGAAGAATTCGAAAATGCGCTGCGCCAGATGGCCGGTCCCGGCGCGACCTTTCGCATAAACGGATTTCGCGGCGGAAGGCTGCCGCCCAAATCGCAAATACGCGAGATTCGTTTCCGCCTGAACCCTTACGTCGCCGAAAATCACGAGGCCGGTTTTATCGGCGTGGACATAACGACCAAGCCCGGCATAAACGACTGGAACGGCAGCTTCAACGCGGGCTTTCGCGACGAATCGCTCAACGCGCGCAACGCCTTCGCGCCTTTTCGCGCCCCCGAACAGACGCGGCGGTTCGCATTCGACATAGGAGGTCCCCTCTGGCGCAATCACACATCGCTCTTTTTGTCGGCCGACGGCGCGGACGAATTCGATTCGAATACGATAGTCGCCGCCCTGCCCGAAGGCTCTTTTTCCGATGTCATACGTCGCCCCTTGCGTAGGTTCAACTTCTCTGCCCGCGCCGAACACGCGCTCGGCAAGTCGCATACGATGAGGGCCGAATACCAGCGCAACACAAACCGACGCGAAAACCTCGGCGTGGGTGATTTCGACCTTGCCGAGCGCGCCTATTCGACCGACCTGACCGAAAACCTCTTTCGGCTTTCGGATTCAGGGGCGATAGGCAAAAGGCTCGTCAGCGAATTCCGCTTTCAAGCCCGATGGCAGGAGACGAGGATAGATTCGCTTTCGCAAGCGCCTTCGATTCTCGTGCTCAACGCTTTCAACAGCGGCGGCGCGCAAGTCAATAGTGACCGCCGCGTGAGAGAATTCGAGCTTGCAGAAAACCTTGACTTCGTCGTCCGCAAGCACTCGATGAGAGCGGGAGTGCTGTTTGAAGCCGAGCCCCATCAAAGCGACGAACTCCGCAATGCCAATGGCACTTTCACCTTTTCGAGCCTCGACGCTTTCCGCGCGGGCCTGCCTACGACCTTCACACAGCGGGCGGGCGACCCGCTCGTAGCGTTCGATCAGTATCAGTTCGGCTGGTACTGGCAGGATGACGTGAGAGTGCGAAAAGACCTTTCGGTGAACTTCGGCGTTCGCCACGAGGTCCAGAATCATCTCGGAGATCATAACAACTTCGCGCCTCGCGCAGGGCTTGCGTGGTCGCCCTTCAAGAGCGGCAAGACGACGATTCGCGCAGGCGGCGGAATCTTTTACGATTGGTTCGGCGCAAGCGCTTTCGAGCAGACGCTTCGCGTCAATGGCACGCGCCAGAGCGATATAGTCATTCGCAATCCGGGATTCCCCGACCCGTCGAGCGGCGGCACCGTAATCGCGCTGCCTCCGAGCCGCATTCGTAGTGACCCCGCGCTTAGTATGCCATACGTCGCGCAGTCTTCCATAAGTATCGAGCAGCAGGTGAGACTTACGACGCGCCTGCGCGCGAGTTATTTTTATCAACGCGGACTCCACCTGCTGCGCGGGCGAAACATCAACGCGCCCGTCCCTGAAATCGGCCGCCCTTTCCCCGACGAAGGCAACATAACGCAGGTGGAGTCGAGCGCATCTTCGACGCTGCACCTGCTCAACCTGGGGGCTAACTTTATGCAGCCTCAGAAAGGTTTCTTCCTGAGCTTGAACTATGTGCTCTCGAAGAACACAAACGAATCGGACGGCCCTTTCAGCCTGCCCGCAGACAACTTCAACCTGCGCGCCGAGCGCGGGCCGTCGAGCGCGGACTCGCGCCATCGCTTCTTCGCTCTCCTGAATATGAGATTGTTCAAAGGGCTGAGATTGGGCACGGTATTTCAGGCGAGTTCGGCGACGCCTTACAACATAACCACAGGGTTTGACGACAACGGCGACACCATAAGCAACGACCGCCCGGCGGGCGTGAGCCGCAACAGTACGCGCGGCTCGGCCAGATGGGATATGGGCACGCGCCTCAGTTGGGGCTTCAGCTTCGGCAAAGAGCGAGAAGCCTCCGCGCAGGGCGGCCCGCAGGTGCGAGTGATAAGAGCGGGCAGCGATGCGCTCGGTTCGATGCCTTCGATGTCTGCGAGCAACAAGCGATGGAGGACCGAGTTTTACCTTCAGGCATACAATCTCCTGAATCATGCGAACCTGATGAACTTCACAGGCGTCGAGACATCGCCCTTCTTCGGCCAGGCGACCGCCGCCCAGCCGGGCCGCCGCCTCGAGGTCGGCATGAGATTCGGCTTCTGAATAAGCTTTATACTGCGCGCGGCATGGAATGACTATTTTGAGTAGAGATCCCATCGGCTTTAGCCGCATGGAGTTTCAGT
>JAKEHD010000128.1 GCA_022615215.1 Blastocatellia bacterium | reverse complement strand
TACGGGACTAGGGGTTGCTCACACACGCTCTTCCCAGCAATAAATTGCTGGGCTACTTTCAGACTGTCCCTACGGGACGCGCGGAGGCTGAGTAGTCACGGCAAAAGTAAAGCTGCACATGCTCTCACTTTTGCCCTTTCCCTTCGTGCTTTTTACTCACTCATACCTGCGCGCCTCCATCGGAGCTACACGAGCCGCACACCGCGCGGGATGAAATGACAGTTTGAGCCGCGCGTGCTCCCGACAGGCGTCCTGCAAAGAAAGAAATCCCTATGTGTGAAACCTCCGCGCAATCGCCTGCTTGCAAGGACGTCCGGGCTTTTCGATCCGGCCTGCGATGAACGATCCCCGACCGGGAGGTCGGGGGATTCATCTCGGTTGCTGCTGATTTGTGTAGGCTGGAGCGAACGATCTCCTGACTGCCGCCTGCGGTATTACGTCCGATTTTTTGGAACCGCGCCCGGCAGAGGATTTCGCGTTCGCGTTCGAGTCGCATCACGCCCGCTCGATTATCTGCCGGGTGGCGATGTAAGCATCGAAAGGGGCCACAAGAATGATCAACAGCATGATCGGGATTGGCACGAGAGCAGAAAGCATCTTCTTCGCAAAGCGGCCCCCGCACGCGGGCGAATTCACTGCGCGGGCGCTCTCTACGAGAGAGGCGATCAAAGCGCCCGATAGCGCGCGATATGGAACAGGACCGGCTGGCGGGAGCGCAAAGTTTAACTTTTGAGTCTCCAAATGCTCGCTCCCGATTGACTGACTCGCTCCGCAGTGGCGGCAGAATCTATTCGTCGCGCAGATGGCGTTTCTGCACATCAGGCAGAATCGCAATTCCAGTGTCGGCGTCTGTTCGGTAAAACTCATCGTCCCTCCTCCTGATCCTGACCGTTGATTTCCATCGTCACTGAAAAGTGTGAAAGCGGCGAAAACATTACAGGCCGCACGACACTGGCTGCGCCGCAAGGCAAAAGGAAAAAGGTAAAAGGCGAAAGTAAGTTCAGAGGCTGTCTTAAAAGCCCCGAAGGGGCAAAATATAATAGCCCAAGGCATCGCCCTGGGAATCAAGGTAGCAAGCAGCCTCAAGCCCTGAAAGGGCGCGATACCGGCATATTCCGCCCTTTCAGGGCTTGGGGGTATGGTCGCCCTACCACCCGGCGCGTGTACCGGGCTGTTGAATCTCGCCCTTTCAGGGCTTTGGCACTTACTTTTAAGACAAGCTCTCAGACTTTTGCGCTTTCGCACGATTTCTCGCTCAAAATACAGGAAGCTACGCGTTCGTTCTACAGAGGCTGTAAGAATTTTCTCTGCGTCCCTCTGCGGTTGGTTGCGCAAGTCGCTATAAAAGAGGAAAGGGCGGCCGTGCGCCGGCCGCCTCTGAGGGGAGCGTTCATCGGGGGGATGAAATGGATTGGGATCAGTTCGTGGCAAGCTCATAGTAATTGAAATAGCCGCCGCGATTTACGACCTTGATTGTATAAACCGCGGTTCGCCCGACATACCACTCCGTGTAGCAGTAGTCCAGATAGTCGTCATCGAAGGCGACCCGCCTGCCCCACCGGTCGTAGATATAGACATCCAGGTCTGTGCTTCCATCCCCGTCAACGACGACCTTTGCATACTCGCCGCCGCGAAAGGCGATCTGGAAGGTATGCGTGCCGGAGGGCCGAATGCTGTACTGGCCGTAGCGGCTGCCGCCGACAGCGCCTGCATAAGCCGGAGCGAGGGCGCTCAACGTCAACACGAATGCGATAGCGAACATCATTGCAACTCTCTTCATAACAGTGTCTTTCTCCTTTTTCTTTTATTCAGGCGGCCCGTAATCGCCGCTTTCATCCCGTAGTGGGAAGATGCGGAAAACGTTACACTCGCCCCTGAAAGCCGTCTTGCGGCGGCCACTTATGTATGATTAAATCTGCCTGTTTCGATATACGGTCCCGTAAGGGAGCGAAGCCTGTCTCACTCACATTCGCAGGACAGCGACGATGATCAGGGAGCAAGACCGTTATGGATGAAGCGCCATCCCCGAGGAAGGATTGGATACTCACAGGCGAGGCATTTGAGAAGCTCCTCGCCTTATTTGACCCGGACCCCGACATTGCGGCGATACGGTATGAAGAGATGCGCCACAGGCTGCGCAAATTCTTTCAATGCAACGGCATCAATGACCCTGACGAACATGTGGACGAAACCTTCGACCGCGCCGCGCGGAAAATTGATGAAGGGATAGAGATACAGAACCCGACCGCCTACCTTATCGGCATCGCGCGGTTCGTGCTAAAGGAATACCGGGCATCGCGCGAAAGCAAGACGGAGGGAATCGAACGCGAAATCCCGGACGTTGCTACTGCTGACCCTGACGACGATGAAGATGATGATGATATAGACGAGCGGCTCGAATGCCTTGAAGGCTGCACTGTGAATCTCACTCCGAGAGAGCGTGAGCGAGTAGTCGATTATTACAGCGGGGAGAAGCGGGAAAAGATAAATAACCGCATTCGCCTGGCCCGTGAGGAGGACATTACGCTCGGAAACCTGCGAGTCCGCATGCACAGACTGAGGGAGCGGCTTGAAAAGTGCATCCTCGAATGCATGAAGGAAAAGCGAGGCGGCAGGAAACGGATTTGAGATTTTCTCACTAATACATGGAAGGTGAAGCATGCGAGTAATTGACGAGGAGAAAAGACTTGTGCAATACCTGCTTGGGGAACTGACGGCCGACGAGAGGGAGGCGTTGGAAGACCTCTACATCGCCGACCAGGAATTCTTCGACCGGCTCCTGGCCACCGAAGACGACCTGATAGACGACTACGCGCAGGGCCGATTGTCCGGGAAGGAATCCCTGCTGTTCGAGGAAAACTTTCTCACATCGGCCGAGCGCAGAGACCGCGTGCGCGCTGCGAAGGCGCTCGCGCGTTTCGTGGAAGCGACCCCTGTCGCCCGCGAGAAGGTTTCTCTGTTTGATCGGATGTTCTCTTATTTGAAGGGCGATTCCGGCGTGATGCGCCTTGCGGCTTATGCGGCGATGTTGCTTCTCATAGCGGGGTCGGTCGGGATGTGGATAGAGCTTGGCCGCGTCAGGTCACAGCTTGATGAAGTGCAGTCGGGACAGGTCGCGCAGCTCCGACGCGAAGAAGAACTCAAAGAGAGCCTGGGAGCGCAGCAGCAGGCGAGCGAGCAGCTTGAAGACCATCTCCGCAACGCGCAGGCCGAGCAGGGGCGGCTCCAGGACGAGATTGCAAAACTACGTGAGCCGCAAGTGCAGGTCTACAGCGAGGTTCTCGGTCTTGGCGTATTAGAGAGACCGAGGGGAGGCTATCCCCCGGAGAAAATAAAGACGGTGGAAGTGTCGGCAAGGTATGAGATAGTGCGCTTCCAACTCGATCTGATGAAGGATGACTATCCGGGCTATGTGGTCGTAGTGGAAGACGAATCGGGGCAGGAGGTATGGCGGGCTGCGGTGTCAGTGTCGAAGAGACTTGCAATAGTAGTTAGGATACCGGCGCGACTGCTGAGAGGCGGGAGATACAACCTTGTGCTGAATGGCGTGACCGACGCGAAGGCGATTGAAACCATCAGCGAATATCCGATCCTCGTCGTGAAGAAGTGAGACCCTGAGCCGTAAGGGTCTCTGCAATTGAAAGCGCCCCGACCGTAAAGACATTCGCCTGACGAGGGGCAGCGCCGGGCCTCCTGTCATATCGAGGTCATGCGCGCCTGATGGATTGCTGAAAAGGAGCCGAGAGTGATGAAACGAAGAGAGGGCAAGGTATTTTTCTTGCGAGAGGTATGTGTATGTCTGCTGGCGATTGTGGTGTGGCAGATGAGCAGCAAAGCGATTGCGCATCAACCATCGGGGGCGAGCAATCAGGCGAACGATTCATCCGCGAAGCCGGAACTTGTCGCGCAGTTGGGGCATTCCAATTGGGTTAGATCAGCGAAATTCTCGGCGGACGGCAG
>JAKEHD010000127.1 GCA_022615215.1 Blastocatellia bacterium | reverse complement strand
CGCCCTGTTCGCAAGGCAGACATGCAGGGCAGACACACATAAAGATTTCTTTCTTAGGTCTGCCCCTACGTGTTGGAACACTTCAGCCGCGAATCACTAGCTTCAATTTTGGGACAGCAGCCACTGACCTCCTATTGGTTTCGGAAGAATTGTTTGTGATGCTTTGCGCCAGGCTTCTCGGCCAGGTATAAATTCTGCTCTGAGGCGCTTTGGTCATCGCAATCCCGCTTTTCTCGCTCGTGCGGCGCGCAGGCTGGATAAGGTTTTCGAGGAAGTTCGTTACCACAGCGTTATTGTGCCGAAAGCGTTGGCCTTCGGTGCGGCTGTATGTAGCGGGAAATAAATGGTGACTCGTACGGGATTTGAACCCGTGTTGCCGCCGTGAAAGGGCAGTGTCCTAGGCCTCTAGACGAACGAGTCGTTTTAAACTTTCAAAACGCACCGCAGAGGTTCGGAACCTCTGCAAAATCTTCAAGCAACCCTATCATTGCGCGTTGCCAAGTCTATAAGCTAACAAACTACGCGCTCGGCTGTCCATAGTGTGTTGCTGCTTTTTTATACTGCCTTGAGTGAAGTCCGCGCGTTCGCTCGCAGACCGGGCGAATGACTCGGAATCGCTCTGCTCATCGCAAGAAAGATCGACAGCTTCGCAGCAACGATTGCCAACCTTTTTCGGAGTCCCCGGCGAATCTTTTCTTCAACGATGAATTATGGCTTGGGTTTCTTGATCGCGCCCTCGACGGGGCTGCTTGCGCCTTCGGTGTATTTCGCCCCGATTATCTCATAAGTCTTTTCTGCGCGCGCCTTGAGTCTTTCAAGTCCTTCCTGAAAATGCTCCTCCTTGAAATTCTCATCGCAAAACGCGCAGCAACTCTCAAACGTCACTCCGAGCCGCTTCCACTGCATCATGCCGCCGGGCGTGATCTGATCGCTCACCGGGCACCATACAGTGCTCATGGCTTGCATGAAATTATTGATGAAGCGTTGCTTCTCAGCGGCTTCGGCATACGTGTCGGGGTCTTTGAAAAACTTCTCCTGCGCGTCGGGATTGCTGCCGCGATAGGTCACACCTTTATATTCCCAGGTGGGGAGCTTCGCGTCGGAAGGCTCCAGATAAACAGGACAGAGGTCGATGGATTTTTGCGCTTCAGGAATTTTTACCTTGTCGAGCATAACCGCATCCGCAGGTAATTGCGCGAGCGCGGATACAGATAGAGCCAGCATAATCAAAAACGATGATGACAAACTTCGTAACATTTACTTCTCCTTCAGAATCGCTTTCGGATTCGAGCGTGTAATCTGCTCCTTTGTCCGAAACTCAATTTGTCTTTTCCCGCCCGTTAGAGGGCAGAGCGAGCGCAACCATCCGGCCGTCTCCTGTCGCAAGCACGATGTATTGCCTGCCGCCCATCATATAGGTCATAGGCGTTCCCGTCGGAATGGCCGGAAGCTCGATTTCGGCGATCACTTTGCCTGTGGCCTTGTCGAAAGCGCGCAGGACGTTCGCCCCGCCGCCCGCGCGAGCGCCCCGCCCGCCTGCGCCCTGGCCTATGAACAAAAGGGTCTTCGTAAGCAGAGGCCCGCCGCCGCCTGACCCCAGCGAACCGACATCTTTACCTACGATTTCGCTCACTCTCTTTCGCGCGCCGTCGCCGTGCGGAATCATCCAGGCGTGTTCGCCCGTGTTCAGGTTGATCGCAGTGATTCGGCCATAAGGCGGTTTGAAGAGCGGCAATCCGCGCGGCCCTTCAGCAGTGGCTCCAAGCCCGCCGCCGCCTCGAATATAGTTGAAGTTGGAGCGCGCAGCATCGGGCTTGATCAGCTTGACGACGATTGGAAAACTGATCGATGGGATATAGAACAGTCCAGTCTCCGGGTCGAAGGCCGCGCCCCACCAGTTGCCGCCCCCGCCCCATCCCGGCAGGTTGATCGTGCCCTTCTCGGAAGGCGGCGTAAACATCGGGCCGTGCTCGTACTTTTCGAGAATCTTCTTCGCTTCTTCGCGCAACTCAGGCGAGAAATCTATCAGGTTCTCTTCGGTCGCGCCCTGTCGCTCGAACGGAGCGGGCCTGGTCGGGAAGGGCTGAGTCGGCGAAGTGCGTTCGCCTGCTATGGTCGATTGCGGAACTGCGCGTTCTTCAATCGGCCAGACGGGCTTTCCGGTCTTGCGGTCGAAGACGAAGGTGAATCCGGTCTTCGTTATCTGCGCGACGGCTTTGATCGTGCGTCCGTTGACTTTTATATCGCACAGCACAGGCGCTGCGGGCAGGTCGTAATCCCATAGTCCATGATGCACGGTCTGAAAATGCCAGACGCGCTTGCCGGTCTTCGCCTCCAGGCATACTATCGATTCCGCGAACAGGTTATCGCCCAGGCGATGCCCGCCGTACCAGTCGTTCGTCGGCGTGCCGAAGGGCAGATAGACATAGCCAAGCTCTTCATCGGCGCTCATCAAGGTCCAGACGTTCGTGTTGCCTGTGTACTTCCACGAGTCGTTCTCCCACGTATCATTGCCGAACTCGCCCGCTTGCGGAATGGAATGGAAAACCCATAGCGGCTTCCCCGTGCGAACGTCGAAGGCTTGGATGTCGCCGCGCGGCGCTTCTTTGTTCACCGGCCCGTCAGAAATCGAAGCGCCGATCATCACCACGTCTCGGCAGATCAAGACCGGCGAAGTCACGGCGTAGTTGCGCGCGTTCTGAGCGTAAGGAATCGCTTTGGTGAGATCGACCTTGCCGCCTTCGCCGAAGTCGGAAACGGCCTTGCCGGTCTTTGCGTCAATCGCCCACAGATAAGCATCGCTCGTCGCAATGAACAGACGCTGCTGTCTGCCGTCGGTCCAATAGCTCACTCCGCGATGGAGGAATCCGAGATTGGTCGGGCGTCCGACTTTGTAGGCTTCGGGGTTGAAGACCCATTTCGTCTGCCCTGTCTCGGCGTCTATGGCCGCAACCTGGCAGAGCGATGTGCTCGTGTAAAGAGTGCCGCCCACCATCAGAGGCGTGGCTTCATAGGCAAGCGAGCCGAGCATGCGATTCTCTTTTTGCAGGAGCAGATCGGGCGAATCCCACGTCCATGCGATCTTGAGTCGGGCGACGTTCTCTTTGTTTATCTGATCGAGCGGAGAGTATTTAGTGCTGCCGGGGTCGCCGCCGTAATAACGCCATTCGCCTGCGCCCTTTTTTTGCGCGCTGAGGGGCGCTGCCAATAGAGTAATGGTCAATAGCGATAGAATGAACTTGTTGAGCCGCATGAATTCATCATCCCCTTTTTAGTCTTCAGACGATTATACTGCGCGCGGGATGAAATGACAATTTTGAGCGGAGATATATACTACGCGCGGGATAAAATGAACCTTTTTCAGCGCCGCAACCTATTTGGAGTG
>JAKEHD010000126.1 GCA_022615215.1 Blastocatellia bacterium | reverse complement strand
GCGACGATAGCGTGCGACACGAACGGAGACGGAACGCCGGAGTCGGTCGTGGCGTTGAGCGGAGTGACACCGGTGACGAAGAACCTGATCCAGGCAGTGATCCCGCGAGTAGCGATAGGGAACACGCCAGCAACAGCGACGAGCACGGCGTTCCCGTTGGCGTGCTGCGGAGGAACAGGGACAGTGACGGTGACGACGACGTTCACAGCCGGAGACAACAACGTATTCGGGCCGTTCACGAGGACGACGACGAGTGGTTGCACGTTGGCGTTGGGTAATCGAGCGCCGGTAGTAGTATCGGCATCGCCGTCGAGTGGAGACTGTTCGACGGGGCAGGACTTGATCCTTGTAGGGTCGTGTTTCCTGACACCGGGAGCAGTGACATCGGTCTTCGCGTTGAAGGAAGGTGATCCGAGCGTACGAATAGACGCACAGTTCGTGATCTTCGACAACAACACGATAGATGCATTCTTCAACTTCGGAAGCGCGAACGTAGGGATGACGTTCCGAATATTCGCGCAAGGACCGGGAGGAATAAGTCGAAACCTGACGGCATTGCAACCAGGACAGACGTGCAATGTATTGGGCAATGAACAAGGCATTCCTGTCACCTTCCTGTGCGATACAACATCGCAACCGCCCGACGATGACGACCTTCCGGACATTCCAACAATCGCCAGTTGTGAGGTCAAACGGAGACCTACCGGAGCCTTCACGTTGGTGATAAGGGGAGGCAACATCGATGTGGGAGCTACCGTGACAGTAAGCGGAGAAATGGCGAGGAAGACCATCTTCAAGAGCGTGACCGACCAGAAGTCGACGAAGGTCATACTCAAGGGCCAGGTCTGTCGGCTTCTGCCGGGTCCGATCGTCATAAAGAACACCGGAGACGATGGCGGCACGTCGCAACCCTTCGCTTGCAACGCGCTTTGCGCAGCGAATTAACCACCTGCAAATGACAGGATGAGAGGGGCGACTCTCTCATCCTGTTCATCAGGGCAAACTGAGGAGGGCCTCTTTCAGGCCCTCCTTTTTTATTGCCCTCAAAAAATGCAGGGCTTTGAAAGGTCTGGCAAGCGTCCTTATCGTTTCAAGCAATTTTCCAGAGCGGTTTTTGGCGACAACCTAAAACCTCACAGGCAGCGCGTCGAGTCCCCGCAAAACCAGGCTTTGACGCCAACTGAGCGACTCGGTTGAGCCTTTCAGCCGCAGATCGGGCAAGCGGTCGAGCAGCGCACGGATTGCGATTTGTGCTTCCAGGCGCGCAAGGGGTGCGCCCAGGCAGAAGTGTATGCCATATCCGAATGCGAGGTGCTTGTTCGGCTCGCGGGTTATATCGAGAGTATCAGGCCGAGAGAACACAGATTCATCCCTGTTCGCCGACCCGATCACCGCAAAGGTCATACCCCCGCGCGGAATCGTCGCTCCCTGAATTATCACATCTTCGCGCGCATAGCGTTCGGTCGCCATGAAGACCGGCGCGCTGTAGCGCAGCAGTTCCTCGACGGCGGATTTTGTAAGCGACGGGTTGCGGCGCAGCTTCTCCATCTGATCGGGATTTTCGAGCAGCGCCAGAACCCCGCTGCCGATAAGGTTGACCGTCGTTTCGTGTCCTGCAACAAATTGCGGGCTGAGAATTTCGGTCTGTTTTATTACGCTCATCGTTGTCTCCGAAATCGTATTTCCTGGTCGGCAATGCATCGCCCTTTGTGCATATCAAGCATTGACCGAATAGGCTGCCAGGACGAAATGCGAGAAAAGAACGTGACACAGAGTCGATATTCGTTTAACTGATAAATGACGGCTGGTAACTTCTGCTTTCAGAATCTTCTCTCGCCTCTGTGCCAATGTGAAATTTGCTCGATTGAAGACCGTAGATTTGCGCAAGCCCTCTGGCTGTCCGCCAGTTTCAGTTGTTTCAGGTATCAAAATTCACCTCCGAAATAACCGTATACGTTGACGCCCGGCCGCGCCTGTTGTTTAATCGACCTGCCCGACGCTTATATATGAAAGACGCGAAGCGGCACGAATCGAGTTGATAAACCGTTCGCGCGGCTTTGCCAGTAGCTCTTCCAAGGAAGGATCCGATCATGAAAATTCTCATAAAAAACGGCCGCATAGTAACGGCGGTCGACGATTACTTCGCAGACATCCTGATCGAAGACGGCAAGGTCGCCTTGATAGGACGCAAGCTGGATATGGAAGCCGATAAAATTATCGATGCATCCGCGAGGCTTGTAATCCCCGGCGGCATAGACCCGCACACGCACATGGAATTGCCCTTCGGCGGGACGTTTGCCTCAGACGATTTTCGCACGGGCACCATAGCCGCAGCGCACGGCGGTACGACCACCATCATAGATTTCGCAGTCCAGTATCACGGCCAGTCGCTCATCGAAGCCGTGGACAACTGGCACGCCAAAGCAGAAGGCAAAACCGCTATTGATTACGGATTCCACCTGATCACGACCGACCTGCCCGATGAGCGCATACCCGAAATGCGCCGTCTCATCGATGAAGGCGTTATGAGCTTCAAGCTCTTTATGGCCTATCCGGGCGTCTTTCTCGTAGACGACGCGACTATCTATCGAGCGATGAAGGTGGCAGGCGATGCGGGCGGCCTGATATGCATGCACGCTGAAAACGGCATAGTCATAAACGAGATCATCAAGCACGCGCTCGCTGAAGGCAAGACCGCGCCTCGCTACCATGCGCTCACGCGCCCTACGAAAGCCGAGGCCGAGGGCGTCCATCGCGCGATAGCCATAGCGGAAATGGCCGACTCTCCCGTCTACATAGTTCATCTGAGTTGTTATGACGCGCTCGAAGAAGTGCGCGAGGCGCGTGACCTCGGGCTGCCTGCTTATGCGGAGACCTGCCCGCAGTATCTATTTTTAGATTACAGCCTCTATGAGCAGGAGGGCTTCGAGGGTGCGAAGTACGTTATGACGCCGCCCCTGCGCGAGAAGTGGAATCAGGAGAAGCTCTGGCAGGGGCTTTCTGGAAACGACCTGCAAGTGATCTCGACCGATCATTGTCCCTTCTGCTTCAAGGAACAAAAAGAGATGGGCCGCGACGACTTCACCAAGATTCCGAACGGCGGGCCGGGCGTCGAACATCGCTTGAGTTTGATCTACAACGGCGGCGTGGTCGGGGGCAAAGTCGGATTGAATCGCTTCGTGGAACTCACCTCGACTGCGGCGGCGAAGCTCTTCGGCCTCTTCCCGCGCAAAGGCACCATAGCCGTAGGCTCGGACGCAGACATTGTGATATTCGACCCCGACGCTGAGGAGACTCTCTCGGCTGCGACGCATCACATGAACGTAGACTACAGCGCTTATGAAGGAATGCGTGTGCGCGGAGTGGCCGATACTGTGCTCTCGCGCGGGCGCGTGATAATCGAAGGCGGCAAGTACACGGGCAAGCCCGGCGACGGCGAGTTCTTAAAACGCGGCACCTTCAGCGGGCATTATTGATACGGTTGTGAAAGGATGTGCAGGACGTCCTATACCAAAGACAGAAACAAAAATGCAATATATTTGTCTTTACTTCGCAGAAAGGTATTTGTTGTCAATACTTATCAAATCAGGTGGTACAAAACAGCGGAGGCACTGTGCTGAAGTATGATGTCTGTTTTTCGGGATCACGAACTTGTGTATTTTGGCAAGGAAACCGTGTCACCAGCAGAGATGAATTCGCCATCTATCTTCGTAGTACAGTGCGTGGCCGCTTGATAGATGATGAGCACCGTATACCATTTGAATCTGATTTACGGGCTTTAGCCACTACCGACATGGCTTCAGACACGCTTAGACAGTTATTATCCTTTGAACCTTCCAAGGAGCCTTGGGAGGTAGGTGAGGCACTAGCTGAATGCTTGCTTGAAGAGGAGTATAGTGTGAAGTGGCCATGGAACATGGAACGGGATAAACGGGCACCAAAAGCCAGCTTGCCTGGTGCCGATTTGATAGGGTTTATCCGACAGAATGACGAATCTTCGCTGCTAATTGGAGAAGTCAAAACATCGAATGATTCTTCTGCTCCGCCACAAGTGCTATATGGCAGGAGCGGCATGATACATCAGTTAGACCGCCTTGCTTCTAATCTTGAAATACATTGGCAGTTGATAAAATGGCTACATGTGCGTTGCAAAAATACTGATATACTGCGCGCGGGATGAAATGACAATTTTGAGAGCCTTTGGTAGAGTTGCCCGTACGTCGAGCCGTCGCATCGGCGCGCGCCATCCGATTTATAACACTTAGCGGTACAATCGCACACG
>JAKEHD010000125.1 GCA_022615215.1 Blastocatellia bacterium | reverse complement strand
TCGACTAACCGGAACTCCTGGCAACCCACCCGGAGGCATGTTGCAGGCGTTGCATCCATCAGCAAGCTGCTTACCTGTGCTTTGCAAACGTCCTGGTCCTTTCACCTTCGCGCCAGCCGGGCCTCGTGCGAAGGCGCTCGCTTTCGATTCCGTTCCGACTAACGCATTATACATCGATCACGTTCAGCTTTTTATCAAACCCGCCTGTGCGAGATATGTTGACAAAGAACCTTTCGGATTATCCGCTGCAATCAATGGCTGACTGCCGCCAATAAATATATTCATTCAATAAATGTATTCATTCTGGCGGCTACCGGCCCTCTAAATCGCAAACAACCGGGACCGGAGCGTACCGGCCCACGCTGCCCATGACGCTGAAACCAAATAAGCGGTTACGGAAAACTTGTGAAGCCCCGGCGTCGGAAAGGATGAAGGCGGAAGGATGAAGGATGAAAACCGGGGCGAAGATATCGATTCATCCTTCATCCCTCATCCTTCATCCTTTACGGAGTCCTTGCCGTGTTTGATTGCAGCCATCATCTCTTCAGTGGGTGAAAAGAGCCGGCTTTTCCATATAATGATCGTCGCCAGCATCACCGCTATGGTGGCTGCCGCACCTCCTTCAGGCCCATAGCTCCCGCCTGAAAGCCACACGGGGCCGCCTGCTTCACCATCGAGCCATGCGAGTTTGTCGAAATCGGTCCACCCGCTCACGGGCAATCCGAATATAAAGACCATCACGAAGTTCCAGGAGTAGTGCAGGCCCGTTGCCAGCCACAAACTCCGAGTCATCAGGTAAGCCGCGCCTAGCCATACGCCCGCAAGCGTCACGTTGAGGGTCGAAAAGAGCGACGCATTGGGAGTACGCACATGCGCCAGCCCGAATAGAGCGGAGGTGATGGCGAGCGCAGAAGTCGGTCCCAGGTTGTGGACCAGCGCCTGGAAAGCGAAGCCGCGAAAGAGCACCTCTTCGAAAGCGGCGGCCACGAGAAAAAAGAAGAAGAGAAAAAGGAAACTGCCCGCCAGCGCCGCAAAGTCGTCTGTCTGTATGGTGAATCGAATCGCGCCCGCCGCTCGCGCAATCGCAATAGCAACTCCCAGCGCCGCCGCTCCCATCGCCGAGCCGTAAACGAAATCCCACAGCCATCCTTTATGCAGTTTGAAGCCGGTCGAAGTGAAGCTCCGGCGTTCGAGAAATCGCGCGCAAACGGCCGACGCCACGAGGGCCGAAACGAGACTCAGAACCTGGCTGAGTCCGAAGGCAAACATCTTGCTCGCAAGTGGCGAGGTCTCATCGGCGACAAGCAAACGGCCTAACGCCGGAACGAGCGCCCCCGCTACGGCTGTCAGCACGCCGAGCAACATCAAGCAGACCGCAAAGGCGAGGAAGAAGGCAACCACTCGCCAGCCTGAACGCAGTTCGCCTTCTTTGTTAATAAAGATATCTCTCACGGCATTCGAATCTTTCATTGCGAGTGAATCTATAGATTGCTCTTACAAGGTGTCAAGCAGGGGTTGATGGGAGGTATGAATATAAAAATAGGGGAGGCCCCCGCCTCCCCCTGAAAACATCAGCTTTGCCGAAAGGAACCTGGATTGTTCTGTCAGTTCTTGCTTTTGGTCTCGACGGACCCGGCGCGATCTTTTGGCGCTCTGTAACCGCGCCTCGTTTTGACCACAAGTTTTCCTTCGCGGCTTTTTGCGGCGGGAGAGAGTTCGAGCTTGAGCTTGCGAAAGCTTCCATCGCGTTTCGTATTCGAAGAAACAAATCCTATGCTGTAGCGGGTTCGAAGATGGCTTATCAGGTCGTTGAACGCCTGATTCAGCACTTCCGGCTTGGCGCTCGCGACTTCGCCGCCCGTCTCTTCGGCGAGTTTATTGACGTCTGTAGTCTTCGCTTTGAATAAACCGGCCATGGCGGCCATTCCGCCCATGACTCCGTTTTCGATTCTCTGAAGCGCGGTCTTGGGAATGATGCCACATACCACGCTTCCCGATTCGAACAAAGCATGTCGAGTCTCTTCGCCCGAAGGACCGGAGCAATCGAAAGACTTCGTGAGCGCAGAAATCAAAATGATGACGCGGCGGCCGTCCGGATTGCTCGCTTTGCGCATATAATCGGCCGCTGCATAAAAAGCCCTGTTGAAACAATGATTGGCCTCTTCTTCGTGCGGCGGCACGCGGCCGAGCGCCTCAATGAGCGACCTCTTATATGTGCGAAATCCCTGAATCAGTTCCACCTCGTCGTGGAAAGCCATCAAAGCAACCTCGTCTTCAGGCTTGAGGCGCGAGATGGCATCTGCGGCCGCCTGACGCACCTGCTCGCCGAAGGGGTCGAGACATCCGCCTCTGTCGACGAGCAGTATCACAGAGAGTGGAAGACTGTCTTGGCCGAAGTGAGTAATCTCCTGCTTCACGCCGTCTTCCAGTAGAACGAAGTCCTCCTTTTTTAAATCGCCGACCACGCGGCTGGTCTTCTGTTGCATGACCTGCGCATCCAGCACGACCAGATCAACCCCTAACTTTATCCTTTCGTCAGATGTCCGGCGCAGAGCACCATCAGAGGTTGCGGGCATTGGAATTTCAACGCGAGGCAACTGATGGCTTCTTTCCTGAGAATCGGTGTGCTTATGAGATTGCGCCGTAACCGAGGGCAATAAAGCCAGCGCGAGAACGACTGGTAATGTGAGCGAAATTATTTTTATCCCTTTCATAATCGACTCCTCCAACAGGTCGGGAGCAGGGCCTCCGGGCCAGAGAATTCGGATTGATGGTCCGCAGTCCGGTTTCACATGCTGAGGCAGCGAGCGAACCATTCGAGACATTCATTGTCAAATAACGGGCGCGCGAACACCCAATCGGTTCACGCGCCCGTCGGGTCAGTCATTCTTTCCTTCGGATTTTTGTTGAGAGGATTCGCTATTTGTGCCGCGCGATTTCCAATCGCCGGTCAATGCCTCGCAGGCTTCTTTGACCGCATTGCCAAGAACTCTCGTAGAGCCGCTTTTGATCGCATCGCCCTCTTTATTGAAGAGAGCGAACTTGTTGTCTTTCCTGAAAGGGTCTTTGCCTCCCTCATGGTCGAGGATGATTATGTAATCGGCTTTATCCTTGTTTATAGTGACGATGCAATCGGGGCATCGCTCGCCGAAAGTTTTCATGATCTCGGCTGTCTGCGGTCGCGCTCCACCGCTCAATCCGCCTCCCGCGCCATCGCGGCTGCCGCCGAATCCGCCGGAGATTTCCCAGGACCGGCTGTCTGTAACGAATATGCGAGGCTTCGCAGGTTCTTGAGCTGAAAGCGAACCGGCAGCCAATAGAATTACAATGATGATTCTGACTGTGTTCATAGGACTCCTCTTGAAGTGAACTCATCGAACGCACGGGAAAATTCGACTAGCGGCTCAAAGCAAGAATTCCGGGGTGGCACCGACCAGGCGGAGGAGAGGCGAAGGAGGATGAAGCAGATGGGGTGTTTTATACTGAGTCTCGCACCTCGTCCGCCCAGTCCGTGCCACCCGGAATGATTTGTCAATCGTTCTTTCTCTGTTTGCGCCCTTCACTCTTTTGCGTCCGCACCTTCGGCGGCACTTGCCGGACCTGCGGCGGCGTGGGGCGCTCGCGGCGCACTTCCACAGCTCTGGTTTCGCGGCGCGGTTCCTGCTGAACGGGAGTTCTTATTTCAGGCTTTCTGCTTTCAGGCATCCTGAACTCAGAAGACTGTTTGGTCCGTCCGCGGCGCGGCTCCTCACTTCGCGGAGTCGGATCATTTCGCGTCTTTGCGGGCGCTGAACTATCGTTATTCGATTTCGGCCGCTCGGCTTTAGGCGGCTTGTTCTCGCTCGGACGTTCTTCTTTAGGTGGTCGCGTTCGTTCAGCGGCCGGAGGTTTGGCTTCGCGAGGCGTGCCCTCGTTGCCGCGCGATCTCTCTTTCGATGAATCACTGTCGCGCGTATCGGGTATCTGAACCTGACGGGACCGCTCTCTCTTATCAGAGCGATTCTGCCCGTCGTTGTTTTCCCGCGGCCGGTCGAGCGACGGCTGCTGATCGGGGTTTTCGGCCTTTCTCTCCCTCTTTCGAGGCTCAGGAGTCGCGCCGCCGTTTTCATCAGGTATAGCAAGTCGCGGCGTTTGTGTCCGGCTGCGCCTTCCTCCGTCAAGATCGGGCCGCGCGATGGGCTTTGCGGGCGAGTCGTTGTCCTCGACACCGGAGTCCGCTCTTCTCTCTCTCTGCTTGGGCCTCTCAGGAAAATCTCTTTCCTTGCGAGGCACGATCAATCGCCGCTCGCGGGGCGGGTTGACGGCCACCTGAGAACCGGTCGGTCGATTGCGGATCACAACCGGGCGAGAGATGATCTCAGGCGAGGGACGGACGGCCCTCCTCTGCTGTCGGCCTTCGCGTCGAGGAGCCGCTGAGTTTTGCGACGGCACGAGTTCGGGCAGACCCGGCGCAGCGCGTTCGCTCACGAACTGCCGCAGGTCGCGTCCCGGAGCTTGGGGTCGCGCCCCTGACCTGTCTGGACGGGTGAAGCCTTCGACCGGCAGGACCGTCAAGCCATCACGCGATCCGGGCCGCCGCCATCCATTACGGGCCGACGGGTAATCGAGCCGCGAACGGTCTCGCCTTCTGTCGGACCTGCGCCATCGCTCGCCCGGCGCGAGCGGATACCAGCCCACGTACTGGCCGCGCGGCGTGGGACAGTTGAAGAAAGAGACGAGGGCCGGACGCCAGCGATAATCTCTATAGCCGTAGTTGTAATAGCGCGAGCGAAAGCCCGGTATCCACGCCCAGCCGAGTCCGTTTACGAAGGCCCATCGCCCGTAATGATAAGGTGCCCACCCCCACGGCTCTCTTCCTAACCACGTCCATCCTGTGGCAGGTATCCATAGCCACTGCCCGTAGCGATAAGGTGCCCAGCCGGAATCGACTCTCGGCACCCAGCAATCGCCGTAAGATGAAACATTGGTCCAGGTGCCGTGATTTGAAAGCTCGCTCGCTCCGTAGAAACTGTCGTAATTGGTCTCATAGTCGTTGACGTAATCAGGGGCCGCTGCAATCGTCGAACGATCTATAAAAGTATCGCGGTCATAGCTCCACCTGTCCCAATCATCCGTAGATGTATCGGCCGCGATTTCGAGTTTCCCATCGGGCGAGGTATCCACAAGGAGGCGGTTGCCCTCGCGCACCTTGAAGTTTCCATCGAGTGTGGCGACTTCGGTCAAGCCGCGACGGACTATCACCTCCGAGTAGGTTTCGCCCTGAACATTGACTCTATAGAGTCCGTCCTGTTGAAGGACTAGGGCGGCATTAGGCGTATCGACTTCTATTCGCTTGAAGAGGGTAGGGAACCGCTCGACGCGAATTATGGCTATGCCTTCGGTGACTTCGAACTGCGCCGCTTCGTCTGAAAGCTCGGTGATGGTAAGAGCGGTATTTTCAGATAATCTTATGTAGTTGCCGCGACCGAGTTGAATCTCCGCGCGCGACCTCTCTCCCGCATAAACTTGATCGCCCGCAAGCAGAGGCAGATTTTCTGCCGCATCGGCCCACTCGGTGACGCCCGCTCGTAAAAATGAAACATCCCCCTCGATGAAGGTCAATCGCGCGACTCTTGAGATGTTGAGATCGTCTTCGGCCTCTTCCGATTCCTGAAAGGCGGGTTCTATATCCTGGTTTATTGCGGCTACGGGAAATGACTGAAGGGCGAGCAGTAAGGCAAGCGTGAGAATTTTGGGGAGAGAGAGTTTCATAACCAAATCCTTTAGCAAATAACATCAACCGTCTTTCGACGGCTGCAATTAGAGCAAAGGATATGCCGCGCGCGATAAAGCAGAAAGATTTCCGTTAAACCATTCAGGACAAAGCAAAAGAGACGGCGGAAGAGGAGAGTTCTCCGGTATTAACTCAACTTTCTGGCGCTGCCGATACACTATATGGTATAGCGGGTACGCGATAAGGGAAGCCGAAAGCCAAAAGCAGCAAGCGGTAGGCAGCGGTGAAGGCAAGAGGTTGCTTACTGTCTTCCGCCTACTGACCACTGACCACTGACCACCGACCACTGCTTACTGCTCGCCGCCTTCGGGCCTGTAGCCCTGCCGGGCGCGGACTTTGAGGTTTTTGCCTTTGACCTCGACTTTGATCTTGCGGTATTTGGCATCGCTGAGGTCTTTTGACGGGTAATAGCCGAGCAGGTACATATTGCGCAACTCCTCCGCGATGGAGCGGAAAGCCGAGCGTGTGCTGTCAAAGTTTTCTGCGCGAAAGATGAGACCCCCTGTGCGGGAGGAGAGCTTTTCTATGTAATCGTCGGCCTCGCCATAGAGCCTGTCGAGGTTTTCGGTTATGGGGTCGCTCGGCGGTCGGCGAGGCAGCGAAGACCCTGTAGTGATTTCTATGCGCGGGGCGCGGGGCGCAGGTATGCCTGTAGGCGTCGGGTCAGGCCCGCCGAAATCGGGCGGCAGAGGGATTCGGCCGTCTACGCTGAAGGGCACCTTCGACTCTGGGTTTTCCGCCTTCTGACGGCGGGCCTCGGCTTCTATCCACCAGCGAGTGTTGAACCTCACTATATAAATGACCGCGCCTATCTCTTCGGCCATTCGAATAGTGCTTTCGGCAGTCTCGCCCACGCTGCCCAGGTCTATGGCGTCGCTGAAGAGGACGACCGCGCGGCGTCCTTCGACATCTTTGAGCTTTGAGAGAGCGCGGGCGACGGCTTCGTATAGCAATTTTCCGAAGCCCGATTCAGTGCCCTCGATGGCCGCTTTGAGTTCTTCGCGGTCTGACGTGAAACCGATCAACTCGCGAACTTCGTTGTCAAAAGATACGACCATCATGCGGTCATCGGGACCGACTTCGCGCGAGAAACTAACAGCCGTACTCTGAATGACCCTGAGCCTGTCGTGCGCGCTGTTGGATGTATCCAAAACCAGCACGGCATTGAAGGGTTGTTTTACCGCCGCAAAGACTCCTATCTCCTGGCGCTTGCCGTCTTCGAAAACGGCGAAGTCGTTTTGCGACAAATCGCTTATGAAATTTCCGTCGCGGCCGGTGACGATAGTGGGCACCTCGACGAGCGTCGTGTTGAGTTTCAAAGTCTCCTGCTCTTGCTCGCTTTTCTTTTGCTTTTGAAAAGCATATGCGGCGTTATCTCCGGCCAGAATGATGACGGAGAGAATTAGAGATGAAGCCATCGCTATGGTGATTGTTCCGGGATTTAAGAGTTTATTCATAATTGATCGCCTTCTGATGAATGGATTTTACCACGACTATTGCACGCAGGGCCGCTTAATCGCTTGAATTTACATCACTGCTGATCGAGCGAGCTATCGTTTCGACGAGCGCCGCCGCCGTATAGACATCCGGTTGCACTACTTTACGGATTCCATATTCAGCGGCAGTCGCTGCCGTTACAGGACCGATGCAAGCGACCAGCGTGTTTCGTAAAAGTCCCGAAAGGTCTTTGCTCTCGACAATCGCCGCAAAGTTAGAGACCGTCGAAGAGCTTGTGAATGTTATGGCATCTATACGGCCTTCTTCAAAGAGTCGCGCTATGGCTCGACCATCCGCGTCGGGCTTGACGGTCTGGTAAACCTCGACCGCTTCGACCTGAGCGCCCAGCCTCTTCAGTTCATCGGGCAGGTAGTCCCTTGCGACCCTGGCTCGCGGAATCAGAAACCTCAGACCGCGAATCTTATCTTCGCCCCCGACGTGTTCGACTATGGCGCTAAACGCGCCTTCCGCTTTCGAATCCCTCGCAATAACATCGACCCGAATGCCCGCGTCTTTCAAAGTTGCGGCTGTCGCGTGGCCCATTGCGCATAAGACCGGGGCGGCCAGTAATGAAACTCCTCCGACGGCCTGCTCTATCAAACGGCGCAAGAAGAACCGCGCGCCGTTTGAACTTGTGAAGACTATCCAGTCATAGCTTTCAATCCTGTCGAGCGCAGCATCGAGCGGAGACCAGTCGGAAGGTTCGATAAACTCAATAGTCGGGCAGTGTATGACCTCTGCGCCGAGTTCTTCGAGCAGGCGTGTGATTTCCGAAGCCTGGCCGCGCGGTCTTGTTACCATAATGGTCCGTCCATTCAGCGGACGTGTCGCCGGGTCTTTGAGTTCAGCCTCGAAAGCCTTTTTATCTGTTGGGTCGCTCATCTAATCCTTTCCGAACCACTGCGCCCGTCGAAAAACCTGCTTAATTGCCTGTAAATTATACACTTATGGCCGAGAAGTCGGCAATCGCGCACGGCTTGCGCGCTGATAAGTGCTTCAAGCAGTTAAGGTTAGCTGATTCGGCGGCTGTCGGCCGCTATTTCGCCGAGACCCGGAAATATATTTAACTGCTGTGATATTTGAGCTTACGGCTTTTATGCAGTTAAATTCAAGGACATGATTTAAAGATATTACAGGCGGTTGCCAAAGCCGGGACTACGGGAGCGGACCATATAATCGGCTAAGTTGTTGACTCTCAACATCTTAAACGGTGAAGCGCGGCGAGCGAGTAATATCCGAATTTCAGTTAAGCCCTATGATTTCAACATTTGATTGGCGCAAGCCCTTTAACAGTTATAATCTTGACTTGCCGATGAATTACTGATATAAGATTCGCGTAAACAGTCAAAGGTGCAGGATTTACTAATTGTAGCAGGTCCATTTCAACCTTTTGAGGAAATGATGAGCAGCCTGGGTTCTAAAGCCAATAAGAGTCGTTCTCCTGCATCTCAAAAAACCCGTGCTACGAAAGGGAAGAAGGCTGCCAAGAAACCTGAGCGGCCCGGAACAATCACTGCAACTCCCAAATCCAAAAAGGCTGCTCCGGCCAGGCCCAAAAAGTCTGCCGCCTCTGCAAAAAAATCTGTCGGCAAGGCAAGTAAAAAGGCAAGTAAAAAGGTCGCTCCAAAGAAGCCGATCTCTAAAAAGAGGGTCTCTAAAAAACCGACCAGGCAGGCTGCTGCCATATCTAAAAAGGTTTCCAAGAAACAGGTCAAAGAGCAGCCTAAAAAGCTCCGCACGCCGAGGACTATTTCAGCCGTCAAGGCTTTCGAGCAGGCGTTGGAACTCTTCAATTCACACGACTACTCCGCCGCCAAATCGGCTTTCGACGATATACTCGAAAAGTTCGGCGACCAGGCGGAGGTTGTAGCTCGTGCGCGCACTTATTTAACCATCTGCGAACAACGCCTCGCCCGTGTGCCTTCGACTCCCCGCAACCCGGATGCGCTTTACAACCGGGGGGTTTTCGAATTGAACAAGGGGAACAATCGCGGGGCAGTCGACTTGTTTGAAAAAGCTTTGCGAACCGAGCCTCGCGCCGACCACGTTTTGTATTCGCTTGCGGCCGCTTATGCCAGGTTGAATGATGTGCCTAAGGCCCTCGATGCTTTGCGGCGTGCCATCGCACTCCGGTCTGTTCATCGCTCTCACGCCCGCCGTGACCGGGATTTCGCCGGCCTCCACACAAACGAAGACTTCCAGCACTTGACTGGCTTCGGCTTCGATCTCGTTGAAATGTAATCGAGGATCGCCAATAATGGATTCGCAAAATGGTTAGCCACAAACATTCAGGGTTGAGTATTGTATCCATAGGCGGAGGCACGGGGCTTTCGTCTCTGCTTTCCGGTCTGAAAAACTACGTGGGCAAAGAGAGCACTTCGCCTTCAGGTTGGATAGAAACATTGACAGCGGTTGTGACCGTCACAGACGACGGCGGCAGTTCCGGGCGTCTCCGCGAGCAATTTCAGATACTGCCGCCGGGAGATATTCGCAATTGCCTTGCGGCGCTTGCCGAAGACGAGCGATTGCTCACGCGCCTGTTTCAACATCGCTTCGAGTCCGGGGGCGAGCTTTCAGGCCACAGCTTCGGCAATCTTTTTCTGGCCGCTTTGACGGGCGTTACGGGGGACTTCCTCGAAGCGATCAAGGTGACGAGCGAGGTGCTCGCCATAAAGGGGCGCATCTTTCCTTCGACGATGGAAGATGTGACGCTTGTGGCAGAGCTTGAAGACGGACGGGTGATAGAAGGCGAGACGAAGATAGTCGAGTCGCGCTCGCGCATAAAGCGATTGCGATTGTCGCGCGACAAATGCCGGCCGCTGCCCGAAACTCTCCAGGCCATCGAACACGCCGATATGATCACGCTCGGTCCAGGCTCGCTGTACACTTCTATAATCCCTAATTTGCTCGTTGACGGCATAGTCGAAGCGATGCGGGATTCGAACGCGCTGAAAGTTTACATCTGCAACATAATGACCCAGCCGGGCGAAACCGAAGGCTTCACGGCGGAAGACCATCTGCGGGCGCTTTTCGACTACAGCCCGCGCCTTGAGCTCGACTGCGTTATAATCAACTCGACCCCCATCAGCCAGGCTTTGCGCAAGAAGTATCTGGCCGACGGCGCTGTTCAGGTCGCATTCGGGCCTTATCTGCAAAAAGCGTTTGCCGTAAGTCCGCAGCCCATGTTGAACATGGAGCGAGAAGCCATCCCGCCGCTCAGAGTCATACAGGGCGACCTGCTCAATGAAAAGGATGTCGTGCGGCATGACGCGCGCAAGCTCGCCCGCCTGTTGATGGAGACGTATAGCGTGGAGAGATCAGCCATCAGCCATCAGCCATCAGCTATCAGCTTTTAGCTTTCAGACATTCAACAAGTGCGCCTTCTGGCATGTAGACACCATACTATCAGCCCTCAGCTATCAGCTTTTAGCTTTCAGACTGAAGACTGATGGCTGATGGCTGATAGCTGTGTCGCTTCCCCTTATACCATTAAATATCCTCGCCCGGCCAATAAATGTATTCATTCTGCCCGGCAGGGTAGTAAAATCATCAGGTCGGCATCTCAGGGGCAGGGTGGATGCGATTATTTGTCAGTTGTCAGTGCCCTGAAAGAAGCAACAACGGACAACTGACAAAGGACGACGGACTATGTATTGAAATGGATATGCTTATGACAGACATAATGATTTTAGCAGCGGGACTCGGAACCCGTATGAAGTCGCAGAGGGCGAAGGTGCTTCACGAAGTGGCAGGACTCCCGCTCGTGTGCCACGTGATGCGCGCAGCGTTCAAGCTGTCGCCCGCGAGCATAATAACCATAGTCGGGCATCAGGCCGAAGAGGTCGAGCGCGCCGCGCGCGATGAAGCCGGGCGGCTCGCTGAGAAAGAAGGCCGAGCAGGGCCGGAACTTCATTTCGTTCTGCAAGCCGAACAGCGAGGCACGGGCCATGCCGTAATGTCCGCGCGCGAACTTCTCGCCGACCTAAGCGGGCCGCTGATTATCCTCGCAGGCGATGGGCCTATGATAAAGAGCGAAACGCTCACACGGCTGGCCGAAACGCATAGCGCGGAACGAAACGATGCGACGGTCCTGACCGTGTGTATGGATGACCCGACGGGATACGGGCGGATAATTCGCGCGGGCGATGGGCGGTTCCTTCGTTGCGTGGAGCAAAAGGACGCTTCGCCCGAAGAACTTGCCGTGCGCGAGGTCGCGGTGAGCATCTACTGCTTCGAGATAAAGGCGCTCCTCGATGCGCTCGATTTTATGAATACAGATAACGCGCAGGGCGAATACTACCTCACCGAAGTGCCTCAGATAATGGCATCACGTGGCAAGCGGGTCGGATTGCTCCTGCATGATTCTGCCGAAGAGGTCATGGGCATAAACACTCGCATAGAGTTAGCAGACATGGAACGCAAGCTGCGCGAGCGCAAGCTGATAGAGCTTATGCTCGCGGGAGTCACGATAGTCGACCCGGCGACGACCTACATACATCAGGATGTCGAGATAGGCGAAGACACCATCGTCCACCCGCAGGTGATTATAGAAGGAGCGAGCCGTATCGGGCGCGATTGCGCGGTTCAATCCTGGACCCGACTGAAGAACGTAGAGATAAGCGACCGGGTAACGATTCGCAATTCGAGCGTGATCGAAGACAGCCGTATTCGTGAGGGCGCGACCGTCGGGCCGTTCGCGCGCCTGCGCATGGGTGCAGACATAGGCGAGAAGGCCGGGATAGGGAATTTCGTGGAGGTGAAGAAATCGAAGATCGGCCGCGGCACGAAAGCCTCGCACCTGACCTATCTCGGCGATGCGACGCTCGGCGACCACGTGAACATAGGCGCGGGCACGGTCACTTGCAATTACGACGGCGTGCGAAAGCATGAGACCATAATCGAAGACGGCGTGAAGATCGGAAGCGACACCATGCTTGTAGCGCCCGTGCGGGTCGGGCGCGACTCGGTCACGGGCGCGGGCACGGTCGTCACCAAAGACATCCCCCCCGATTCGCTCGCGGTCGGCGTGCCCGCTGTAGTAAAAAAGAAGTTGACAGGCAAAAAGCAGTAGGCAGCTATCAGACTGAGGGCTGATAGCTGATGGCTGAAGACTGATAGCTGATGGCTGATAGCTGATGGCTGATAATCGAATCATATTGAGAAGGGAAACAAGAAATGTGTGGAATAGTCGGTTATGTAGGTGATAAGCAGGTTGTCGAGGTGATACTCGACGGATTGAAGAAGCTCGAATATCGGGGTTACGACTCTGCCGGAATAGCGGTCGTGGACGAACAGGGCGATCTCGAAATCCGGCGCGCTTCGGGCAAGCTGCGAAACCTCGAAGAGGCCGTGCGGCTCCGCCCGCTCGACGGCACTTACGGAGTCGGACACACTCGATGGGCCACGCACGGACGCCCCACAGAGGAGAACGCCCACCCTCACCGCGATTGTTCGGGCCGCATAGTCGTGGTCCATAACGGCATCATAGAGAACTTCATGCCTCTGAAGCAGAGGCTCCAATCCCTCGACCATACCCTCGTCACAGAGACCGACACCGAAGTGATCGCACACCTCATAGAAGAGTATCTCAAAGAAGGCGAAGACAACCTTGAGTCGGCGGTCCTCCGCGCGGCTGCCGATCTCAGGGGCATATTCGCTCTCGCCATAATGTCGGCCGACGAGCCTGAAAAGATAGTAGCCGTGCGCCAGGGTCCGCCCATTGTGATAGGGCTTGGCCAGAACGAATACTTCGTGGCTTCGGACGTTCCGCCCGTGCTCTATCACACGCGCGATGTATTCTTCCTCGGCGACGGCGAAGTGGCCGTGTTGACGCGCGAGGGCGTGACCGTAACGGATTTCGAAGGCAATCAGGTCACGCCAGACGTTCAACGCATCACGTGGGATCCCATCATGGCCGAAAAAGGCGGGTTCAAGCACTACATGCTCAAAGAGATTTACGAGCAGCCGCGCGCCGTCCGCGACACGATAGTGGGCCGCGTCTCTCCTGAGACGGGCCGCGTCTATCTCGACGAGATGGAGATCAGCGCAGACGAATTTCGGCGGTTCACCTCCGTCAAGATCATAGCCTGCGGCACGAGCCTGCACGCGGCCATGGCTGGCAAATACATGATCGAAGAACTCGCGCGCATCCCCGTAGAGACCGATTACGCTTCGGAGTTTCGATACCGCGATCCGATCATAGACGACAGAACCCTGACCATAGCCATATCGCAATCGGGCGAGACCGCTGACACGCTTGCCGCTGTCCGCGAAGCCAAAGAGAAGGGCGCAAAGATACTGGCTATATGCAACGTGCGAGGCTCCATGCTCATGCGCGAGTCGCACGGCACTATCCTTACGCACGCAGGCCCTGAGATAGGCGTAGCCTCGACAAAGGCGTTCACGAGTCAGATGACCGTGCTCTATCTGCTTGCGCTCTACATGGCGCAACAGCTCGGCGTAATATCGGAGGAAGCGTCGCTCGAACATGTGAATGCCTTGAACAGTTTGCCGGTCAAGATGGAATCTCTTCTCGGATATGATGATGACATAGAACAACTCGCCCGCGAATTCCACCGGGCGCAGGATTTTCTATATCTGGGCCGGGGGATAAATTTCCCCATAGCCCTCGAAGGCGCGCTCAAGCTCAAAGAGATTTCCTACATACACGCGGAGGGGTATCCTGCGGGCGAGATGAAGCACGGGCCGAACGCGCTCATAGACGAAGAGTTGCCCGTAGTCGTAATAGCCACTCGTGATGAAAACAATGAGGCGTCGAAGCTGCGTTTCGAGAAGACGCTCTCGAACATGGTCGAGGTCAAAGCGCGCGACGGCGTTGTGATAGCCGTAGTGACCGAGGGAGACACGGAAGCGCGACAGGTGGCCGACCACTGTATAGAAGTGCCGCAGGCGGGCGACCTCTTCTCGCCGATACTGTCTGTGGTGCCGCTTCAATTGCTTGCCTATCACATAGGCGTGCGCAGGGGTTGCGACGTAGACCAGCCGCGCAACCTCGCAAAGTCGGTCACGGTCGAGTGAAAGGGCCAACTCATGTATATGCTCGACGAGTATGATTTCAGCAATCTCAAGGGGGTGCGCGGCAAGTATGCCGGACGCCCTGTCAGTCACAACTTCACTATAGAACTCGATTGCAAAGAGGACAGATGCTGGGTTGCAGAGATTCCCGCATTCGGAGTGGAGGCTCACGGGCAGACGCGCGAAGAGGTTATATCCAGAGTGCAAGGTCTGGCTTTTCGCGTGCTGGCTGATCGCATCGAGCAGGGGAAAGCAGTGCTGGGTCCTTCAAGTATTTCATTTTCCCTCGCCGAGTAGACAGATTTGATTTGAGCGATTATGCGCAGAGGTTGCGACGTAAACCGGCCGCGCAACGCGGGCAAAGTCGGGCACTTTGGAGTGAGATGTCAATAAGAGACATCAGCGCCGCACTGTTTGGCGATAAGAAAAAGTATTTTATACAATAGATGAGATTCGACCGGCTTGGAGGCACTCTCCGATGAGCAGATCCATAATGATTCAAATCCTGGATGACGCAACCGCCGACTGGATAGCCCGCGAAGCAGAGCGGCGGGGCATTAGCGAACAGACACTCATCCTCGAACTCATACGCAAAGGGATAGGAACAGACCGTGAAAGCCAGGAGCTTCAGACTTACCATGATCTGGATTCTCTGGCCGGAACCTGGAGCGATGAGGAAGCAAAACAGTTTCTGGATGCAACTGCCGATTTTGAGCAAGTGGATGAAAAGCTGTGGCGGTGAGAGATATTCTGCTCGATACTAACGCATACGCGGCCTTCAAGCGCAATGCGCCTGAAGCCGTTGAAATCATCAGGCATGCGCCTCTCATCGGTATCAATAGCATCGTTATGGGCGAGTTGCTCGGAGGATTCGCCATCGGCACGCGGGAAGCAGCCAACAGGCAGGAACTCAACCTCTTCCTCGATTCCGTCCGGGTCAAACTTTTACCTGTGGACGATCGCACGGCTGAATACTACGCTATGGTTTACCGCAATCTGAAAGATAAGGGACGGCCTATCCCTACAAACGATATGTGGATTGCGGCGACTGCATTTCAACATGGGTTGGCGGTCTTCAGCTACGATAGCCACTTGCGATATGTAGATGGAATCATAGTCGGCAATCTTCTGTCTGATTTTATCTTCTGACAGATATGCGCAGAGGTTGCGACGTACCAAAACTTGACACGGAGACACGGAGACACGGAGACACGGGGAGAGGATTCGCCTAAGCTCGACTACGAGCGTCGCCGCGTCGCCCACTCGCCGCGTCAGCGATTCGATGCCTTTTTATTCAGGCCGCCGAAGACACGCGAGAACCGAGCTATTCTGTCCGGCTTGACTGTGATGCCGGTCGATTTTTCATCGTACCCATCGTGAGAGATGGTTACACGATAGGTGCCCTGTTCCAATAAGGCTATCATGCATCGGCCATCCGCGCCTGTATCCATACGGCGTTCCGCTCCTGTGTCTGTTTTCCTCGCTATGACTTTTGCTCCGATGAGGGGCTGGTCGGTTGCCGTGTCGTAGACGCGCCCGATTATCACGCCGGTCGTTACAACTTCATTCTGTGCCACGCTCTCTTTCAATCGTTTTCTGGCATCCCTCTGCTGCCTTCTCGCCTGAGAGGCGAAGCTCCCTTTCGGATACATCTCCAGATATGCCTGAAACGTCAAGGGGTTCGCATCGTCTTTTATCATCTCCCATATCATCTGCTGGCGATCATCTTCGCGTTTGAGCCGCTCCTCTTCTGCAAGTTTCTGACTCTCTGCCGTCATCTGTTTCTGCTCCTGGAGTTGCTTGAGAGTCTCTTCCACCTTACGGGTCTTCTCCTCGGCTATTTGCTCATTCATTCTGGCAAGCGAGGCGGCCGCTTCAGCCCGGTTGCGCTCCCTTATGGCTACGATTACGAGAGCGGCCATCACTGCAAGTATCACGGCGGCGACAGCAGTAGCCCGCAAAAGCCCCCGGCGATAGGCCGCCTTCTGACGACGCACTTCGGCATCGGGCATCTCAGCGCGCACCCACTCGCGGTCGAATACTCGGTAATATATCCGATTGCGCACGAAGAGATACCCTTCCATTACCCGCGTGATGCCCGATAATCTGAGGACGGCGACGAGCGAGTTCCTTTCGTCATCCTGCACGCGCTTATGGTTGCGCACCTTAGCATAAAGGTCGAGCAAGCCCGCGACATCGGCCTCGCTTCTCAGCATCCGTTCGCGCACGAAAAGCAGATTGTCATCCCGTTCTCTTGCTTTTGAAGAGAGAAACATCGACTCGCAAATCCGATCCACCCCCGCGCGGTTTGTGATGCTTGTGTCTTCGGCCACCGCCTGACAGAGGCGTTGCGTCAGGTAAGGATGCCCGCCCGTCCAATAGAGGATTCTTTTGAGAAGGGTCGCTCCAATCTTCTCTGTCCGGCCAAGCCCGCGAGATAGAGTAATACCCTTCGCGAGCGGGGCGGCTTCCGCTTCGGTGAAGTCGTTCAGTTCTATTCGCTGTCCGACATTGAAAGGGGTTGTGCTCGTATCTCGAATAAGGTCGGTCGGCGTTGCAACTCCGAGCAGGCAGAAGGTCAGTCGCTCAAGTTCTGTGTCTTCCGTTCGGCGGTTGTAGAATTCGCGTATACCGGCGAAGAACTCATCTGTAGAGAAGGGCAGGCTGCGGACGGCGTCTATCTCATCCACAAAGATGACCACTCGTCCGTCGAGTCGTGCGAGCACCACTTCTCGAATAGCCTGCATCCATCGTTGAAGCGGGCCGAGGCTCGTGTGAGAGAGCCAGAAATCTTCAAGCTCCTCTTCTATGTCGAGTTGTTGCCCTATGCGGGAGAGCAGGCCGTCATACCACTGTTCGGCAGTGAGGTTCTGGCCGAGCGCCGTAAGGTCGAGCACAGCGACCGCGACGCTTTCTTCTCTAAGCCGCACAGCCGTGCGCACCATCAGAGAGGACTTGCCCATCTGGCGCGATGTCAGCACGTAGCAGAATTTGCCCTCGTAGAGACTTTCGTAGAGGTCTCTGTCTGCGTTACGCTGCACGTAAGATTGAGCGTCGCGCCTCAGCGTCCCGCCCGTCACGTAGAAGCTTGTTGCAATATCACTCATAGCCGCTGGGAAGGTGTTTCATCCGATATTCAAATAAGGTGGCGTTTCAGATAGGTCGCGTAAAGCTCGCAACGCGGCTTTACATCTTTTGCGGAGTCGCCCGACATAAGCCCCGCGCTTCGCAAGCGATAAAAACTCTCCGAAGTGGGACAGGGCTGACCAAGGAGGACGCCCCGCACAACGTTGCAGAGTTGCTCATCCTGAGCCAGCAGGACCAGTATGCGGCGAAGATGATCGCCGAAAGGCCCTTCGTCGCGGTCTGCAATCTCTTCGAAGGCCGCAAGCCCCCCGCCGTGAGCGGCCAGTTCGTGAAGCCCTTTGCGCACAAGATACGGCTGGCCGTTTAAAAGCCTGAAGAAACGCATCACTTCATCGGTTCCCTTGAGAGGCAAGCCGTGACGGCGATTGAGTTCCGCTACCTGCTCGAATGTAAAATCATCCAGCACGAGCCGCGTGCCCACATTGAAGGGCGACTGGTTTATATCCGTGATGAACAGGTGCGCTTCCGTAGCGTAAGCGATTGCAAGCGTCATTCGCTCCCACGGGCCTGTAGGATCCAGCGACCGCTCGTTGTGCCATGATCGAAAAAGCCCGAACACTTCGCTCCCATAATCGCAGGTGAAGAGGCGGTCCACCTCATCAAGCCCCCACACAAGCGGACACTCGATTTTGCCCAAGACCTCGCGACGGATGTATCGCTCGAAATTCATGCTCGGGCCGCGCCGCGCATTCCATACCTCATCGGGCAATACGTCGAGGTCTAGTTGATCCGCTATCAGCTCCGCCAGCGTCATGAAAAGAGTCTCGACCGATTCCAGGTGCGCCGCGTTGAGCTTTTGAAAATCGGTCAGCACTACCTTTGCGCCCATCCCGCGCGCGTGCTGAAGCCCTCGCGCAAGCAGAGAGGTCTTTCCCATCTGTCGCGCGCCTTTGACGAGCACTATGCTATCGCGGCGCGCGATGGCTGCATGAAAATCTTCGTCCGTCGGCCGCAGTATGTAGAATTCGGAATCGAGCGGGACCGCCCCGCCTACGGCTTCGAGCTTCTGAGGCACAAGCGTCGGCTGAGATTCGGGCGAAGATTTCAAAGCGGCGATGAGGTCCGCCACGACCTGCTCATTATCCTGCGGGCCGGTCCAGAGCGCGTACTGTATATGGTTGAGAATGCCTCCGACTGGGTCCGGGAGCGGGTCTTCATAGTTTATGCGAATGGGCAGCAATCGCGGCCTTCCGTGTTGCTTCTGGGCCGCGTCGTGCGCTATCTGGACTTCATAAGCCAGCATCTCGCTCGTCACCGAAGCGGCCGAAAGCAACATGATACAAGCGTCTGCGGCCTGAATCTGGCGCTCAATTTCTCTGGCCCATTCCATCCCGACCGACAGGTGTCGGTCTATGAATACCTTGTAACCGTTCGAGAGAAGCCCGGTCTCTAGTAACTTCAACACCTCTTCGTCAGGCTTCGCATGCCGTTTGTAGAGGAGCACAACCCGCGCCATATCTTGCGCGGATGAGACCTCGGCTCCAGGTCTCGGCGGGCCGACCTGAGTGATTTCGTCCAGGCGCGGGGAAGAGCTTTCTACGTTGCCCGTGAGGGCTGAGGCCAGAGCCTTGCCGAAGTCCCTCGCACGAAAATATCGATCCGTGGCGTTAAAGGATAGGGCCTTCAATATCGCTTCTTGCGCCGCATCGGGCAGGCTATAACGATGCTCTCGGGGTTTAACCTTCACGCCGCGCTGCTGCATTTCGTAGAGGTCGACCACCGATGCGGCATTGAAGGGCAGTTGCCCCGTCACCATCTCATAAGCGATCACGCCGAGCGCGTAGATGTCGCTTGCCGCTGATGGGTGGCCCTTGAGTTGTTCGGGGGCCATATAGGCGAAGGTTCCGGCCACTCTCGTCGTATCGCTGTTTGCGGCCACCTGTGAATCTTTGACTGTGGCGATTCCGAAATCTATGAGCTTTGCGTGCTCTTCGCCTCCGCCGAGGGTCTGAATCATTATATTTTCGGGTTTGAGGTCGCGATGAATTATGCCCTTGTCGTGTGCGGCGCTTAATGCCTGCCCGAGCTGCCGGACGATGTCAGCTACACGCGCAAGCTCCATGCCCTGGACGGGCATCTGCGAGCGCAGGTTCTTTCCTTCGACGAATTGCATCACGAGAAAAGGTCTGCCGTCGGGCATCTCACCCGCGTCGAGCGCGCCGACAACTCCCGGATGGTCTATGAGGGCGAGGGCTTCCATCTCTTGCCGGAACTTTTTATGCACCCAGATGGTCTGGTCCGATTCCCTCATCTCTTCCCTAAGAACTTTTATGACCACGCGCCTGGAATAGAAGTTCTGATCGCGCGCCATATAAACCACGCCTATGCCTCCGCGCGCAAGCTCTCCCTCCAGGATGTAGCGTTCTTTCAGAATCATCCCCTGATAGAGATACTGACTGCGCCGAGTCTCCGCTTCCCAAGCGGCGCGGGCCGTCTCAGAGGGTGAGGCGGAATCTTTTTCGGAATCGTCTTCAGGCATAAAAGGCTCCTCAGAACAAAGCGCAGGTAATTGCATTTCTGACATCAAGCGGTCTCCGATTCTATCACCGCCGATGTTTCTGATGAAAGCGATTCGCGCAACGCGCTGAGAAGACAATAAGCTATACTGCGCGCGGGGCAAAATGAAAATTTTTCCAGAGAGGAACGCTTATGTGGAGTGCGCCGCCCTTTTTCTTTCTTCAGAGATTT
>JAKEHD010000726.1 GCA_022615215.1 Blastocatellia bacterium | reverse complement strand
GCTCGCGCTCGCAGTAATAATCATATCGGCCATAGCGGCGAGGTTCGACCTCACGGTCACTCATCCCGGCACGGGAGAAACCATTCAGCCCGTCAGCCTCTTCAACGTGGCAGGGCTTCATCGCATACTCACTTCGCTCGTGACCAATTTCACGAGCTTCGCGCCACTTGGGACGGTGCTCGTCGCATTGCTCGGAATAGGCGTGGCCGAAGGAAGCGGATTGATAGGGACGGCGCTCCGACTGCTTGTGATATCTGCGCCCCGAAGGCTCCTCACCTTCGTCATAGTATTTGCCGGGGTGATGTCCAACGCCGCGAGCGAGATCGGTTACGTTCTGCTCGTGCCTCTCGGAGCCGTGATATTTCTCGCCGTTGGAAGACACCCCATAGCGGGGCTTGCTACGGCCTTCGCGGGAGTGTCGGGCGGATACAGCGCGAATCTTCTGCTCGGAACCATAGACCCTCTGCTTGCGGGCCTGTCGGAAGAAGCCGCTCGCATAGTCACGCCCGGCTATCAGGTCAGCCCCGCATGCAATTATTACTTCATGGCCGCATCTACATTCTTCATAGCGGCTGCCGGAACCTGGGTCACGGAGAAGGTGGTCGCGCCGAGGCTTGGAGACTACGAGGGCGATGAAAAGCCCGAAGAGATAAGAAGCCTCACGGCTGAGGAGAAGCGCGGCCTCGTGTTCGCTACTGTTGCGGCTGCGATACTCATAGCGATCATACTATGGGGCACGGTCCCATCGAGCGGTTTCCTGCGCGACCCAAAGACGGGCGGCCTTCTGCGTTCGCCATTTATGTCGGGCATAGTGGCGCTGATATTTATAGGCGGCGCGCTCCTCGGCATCGCTTACGGGATAGGCGCGCGAACCATGCGAAGCGACTCGGATGTTATGAAGTCGATGGGCAAGGCTATGGAGACGCTCGGATTATATCTCGTGCTAGTGTTCTTCGCCGCTCAATTCGTAGCCTATTTCAACTGGACCAATCTCGGATTGATCTTCGCGGTCAAGGGCGCTGAGGTTCTGCGCGCATCGGGATTGGGAGACATCCCCTTGATGATAAGCTTCGTGATAGTTTCGGCCATGATAAATATGTTCATGGGAAGCGCGTCTGCGAAGTGGGCCATCATGGCTCCGGTCTTCATCCCTATGTTCATGCTGCTGGGATATTCGCCCGAATTCACGCAGGCGGCCTATCGTGTGGGCGATAGCGTCACGAATATCATATCTCCGATGATGTCCTACTTCGCGCTGATAGTGGCCTTCGTGCAGCGATATGAAAAGAAGGCGGGCATAGGAACCGTGATAGCGACTATGCTTCCCTACACGGTGGCATTTTTGATCGTATGGACCGTGCTGCTTGTGATATGGATACTGTTCGGCCTCCCGCTCGGACCCGGAGCCGGACTTTATATTAATAAATAGAGTTGCGGCAAAAGATATTGGTTCAGGTAAGAGGCTGAGTCCGGCATCTTCTTATAGTAGTCGAGCCGGACCTGGCCGGTGTGCTACGGCTTGTCAGTAGTTCTCACCGTTATCTTCGCCCTCTTTGCGGTGGCCCTTTTTCTTCCGCCGACCCTTCTTATCGCGATCGTCGCCTTCCTTGATCTTCTGCTTTGCCTCTTCAATCTTCTTATGAAGTTCCTGCAACACTTCTAGATCGACCTGCTCCTCCGACGACTCTTCCTTCTTTTCGTCTGACGGAGGTCCGGACTTGCCGTCTCTTATTTCCGGGGGTGCGGGTTCAGAGCCGTGCGATGCGTTCTCTGACTCTGAGCCTTTCTGAAGCGGTTCGGAGCTGCGAGTAACACTTCTGATCGCTGTAGCCAACATTTCGCCAGTTGTCCATCCGACGCCCAACCCAATCACCGCAATCAAAACAAGGACGGCCGTTCGCCACAGCATGGGCTTGATCTTGCCATCATCACGAGTCGTTAATGTGATTGTCTTAAACACAGTATTACCCTAAATTTCATCTCCAAATATCATCCATAAGTATCTAAAGCAAAAACCGTACCGGTGGAGAGACCTCACTTCACTCACACGCCTATCTCACCGGCTCGCCACTCTTTTTTGCATAGCGCCCCGGTCTTTCAGGTTTTCTCTTTGAGCAGCCGTTCCTGCTCAACCTCAGCGATCAACCTACAGTTCGTTCAACTGCCTGATCCTCTCGCGCACCTTTCCTGTGTAAGCATTCGCCTCGTGCGGCGTGTAGTCAGCCGCGCGAAAGGCATCCCTGATCTGTTTGTTCGAGAGTCGGTTCAGCCACCCTCCCATCCACCTGGCGTGAGCGCGCGGAATGTCTTCGGCGACCTTCCGCATCCGCACGCGCTTGACGTAGTAAGGGACCGCCATGGCGTACAGGATCGGCGGGCGGCTATGCAAGATCAGATCGACAGTTTTAGGTGTAATCTCGTCAACGAACTCCGATTCGAGGAAGTCTTCAAGGTTTCCCTGCGACCGGCTCCAATCGCCGCCTGTTTTGCCGAAGGTGTCGCCGAGGTCATTCACTACGTAGCGGAGCTCTCGCCCTCTGAGGTTATAAATCGCGTTGTTGTTCTGCTTCAGATCCCAATTATTCATGAGCGCCATCATCACCCGCAGACCGTTGAACTCTTTAGTGCCTGCAAAAGGGTTGTCGAACCAGCTCCAATCATCCACCTTCTTAACCACTCGCTCCAGCCTCGCTCCGTGGATCGTGCCGTCGGTCGAAACGTACTTCTGACCGCGACCAAGCCTGGGCAGCCCCGCGACCCGCAATCGAGGTAGATAGTAATTCACGTCAGCGAAGTAACCGACAGCCCACAACAAGCGGGTGGCCGCCGTCTCTGGCTTCGCCTCATTGCCGAACTTCACTTTCCAGCGCACGCCCCGCGCATCCTCAACCACGAACTTGGGGTTGCTTCCGCCACGATTTTCTTTGATGAACCTGAACGGGCCTCTGGGCTGGCCTGCCTGGCCCCCCGAACCGTAAAACAGGTTGCGCGTCCTGATATCGCGCGGCTGCCGCCATATAACGACCTGTCTCTTGACATCTCGCTTCCTCTGCTCTCCTGCCACTTTCCCTGGCTTATCAGAAAAAACGGCTGCCTGAACAGAGAAGATAATTATCAGTAGAAAAAGGATTTTTCTTCGCATGTAGGACCTCCTCAAAGCGGAATTCTTTCCATGTATTTGATTGGCAACAACTATGCCAAAAGACCGTTCAGCCTCATCATCAATTGGAATTCTGCTTTGGTGTGTCTTCGAATGGGTTCTTCCTTAAAATCTCTGCACGTGTTAGCGAAGCGTATAAATAGAGTGCTATGATGGCGAAATCTTGCTTGGAATATTGACAGGCCGGGTCGCTTCGGCGGCGAGGCAAACTTTATGTCAGGGAGATTATACTGCGCGCGGGGCAAAATGAAAGTTTTTCCGGAGAGGAACGCATATTTGGAGTGCGCCGCCCTTTTTCTTTCTTCAAAGATTTCTTTCTTCTGGCGG
>JAKEHD010000725.1 GCA_022615215.1 Blastocatellia bacterium | reverse complement strand
TTGCCTTTTATCAAATCGCTGTAGAAGCGCACGGGTTTGCCGTCCTGATTGACAAGCTCCACGTCCGTGAAATACTTTTGCGCGGGCGAGGGCGCTTGCCCAGTCTGTGCAGCCGCACCCCCCCACAGCAATATAAATGCGAACGTCACGGTCAGAGTCACATAAATCGATCTTTTCATTTCGCCTCCTTATCTTTCACCGTGCCCTTGATTGCGCCCTCGACGATCTCAAGCAATTTGGCGGGTGGAGCAAGCCCGTAGGTTCGCGTCCACACTCCCTTCGAATCATTGCCTATTAGGACGAGGGGCGAGTGGTCTTCTATCTGCGCGGTGAACCCGCCGAGCGATTTCAGCAGTTCATCGATGTTGTGCTTCTCGCCCGTGACGAAGGTCCATCCGGGTTTCGCCTTGAACTTCGCGCCCCACGCCTTGAGTCGCTGAGGGGTATCGGTCACAGGGTCCACGCTTATGGAAATCAGGTAAAAATCCTTCCCTGCCCGGTCGCCTCCAAGCTTTTGCACCTGTGAAAATGTGGCGGTAAGCGGCGGGCATATAGTCGTGCAGGTGGTGAAGATGAAGTTTATGACCACGACTCTGCCGCGCACGAGGTCGCTATAGAAATTCAACTTCTCGCCGTCCTGGTTTATGACCTCGATATCGGGAATCACCATGCTGCCTGCACGCGCGGTTCTCTTCTCTGATTTATCCATAGAGGCATGATCGTGATGTTCGTGGCCTGTATGTTTGGCGTCCTGACCAGCCCGCGCGGGGACCATACATGAAATCAGAAAAATGATCGCAACAATGAGCATCCGTATAGCCTTCGCCCACGAGTTTAAAATCTCTTTGCCTGACTGAGTTGATCGAATCATCACTTTGTTCCTCCTCGGGAAATGTCCGAGCGTGCTGCCACACGATCGAGGACTGTCAGTCGCACGATTAGCCGAGCCGACGACAATCTGGCAGATTGTCGGACATGCGATGTAGCGCGTTCGGAAGGGTGAAGGATGAATCCTGTACTTCGCTCTGTATAAGGCATAAAGATTCCTTTTTCTTCTGCGCCTTCCACTTTTCATCCTTCATCCTTCATCCTTCATCCTTTCTGGAAGCCTCCCTCTCTTCCGTCAAGGACTATTTTTGGTAACTGGTTGAGCTTGACCTTCAATGATGGGCAATGCACGAAGACGTAGTAGACGCCCGCTTTCGGCGGCACGATGGCGACCTCGTAAATGCCATTCCCTACAGGTTTCGCCCACTGGCGCTTCTGCCACGTGCCGGGCGCAAGGAAAGTCAGGATGCCTACATCTTTCAAATCGGCCCTCGGTTCGCCAGTCCTTCGGTCAGTGAGCTTGAATCTCAGATTGAACTCTTTTCCCGGCTCGACCTTCGCGCTCCGGTTCAGGTATTGCACTTTCAGAGGCACGCCCCGGTTTCGGCCCGCAAGCGCGGGATTCGGTTTCACCTTCACGTCGAAGCAATGAGTTATGCGCGGGGTGTCGAGCAGAAAGGCCACGCTGTAGCTTCCGCTTGCGGGCAGCTTGATTGTCGTCGAATAATCGCCCGGCGACGATTCGCGCAGGCTGCGGTCGACGACCAGGACGGCTCGCGGCTCGCGGCGGTAGCTCTGAAAGCTTCCCATAGGGGCGGCCATTCCTTCCATGTAGTAATAGATCATCTTGTCTCCGGGGTTCGCCAACAGCACGGCCGTCCCTTCGGGCGCGGGAACTATCGCGCTCGCGCTCACCTCGGCGGTCGCCCTGTCGGGAGGCGTCTGCCCGCCCGGAAACCTCGTCACCTGAATCTCGCCGCTTTTGTCGAGTCCGCTCAGGCTTATCATGTGGACCTGTTCTGTGCCCGATGACCGTATGTATGCGAAGGCTTCTGTGAAAGCGAGTTGTTCGGGACCGGGACCGATCTCTTCTGCGCCGACCGTCCTGTTATTCGAGGCGTCGAATACGCTCACGGTGTTCTCTTTATGATTCAAGACGAAGCCCCAGCGGCCGCCCCTAGCGAACCCTATGGCTTTCAGGCCCGGCTTTGCGCTTATGCGCGCGATTATCTCGTGGCTGCGAGAATCGATTGCGACTATCTCACCACCCGTTCCGTCGATCACATACACGGCATGGCTCAGGGGTGAAAACGCAAGCCGCGTGGCCGCCTCTCCTATCTTGATTTTTTTGACCTCGACGAGCTTCTGCGCGTCTATGATAGAGAGCGTGCCGTCGCTTTCGTTGGTCACGAAGACCCAAGCGTCATCCGCGTTGAAGGCTATCTCGTGATGGCCTGTCCCCGTCTGAATCCGTGCAACCACTTCGAGGGTGGTCGCGTCAATGGCCGTCACTCCGCTATGGGCAGGGTCGTCGCTGTCATTGCCTACCCATAGGTATTTCTGATCGGGTTGCAAGGCGATCTTCGCGGGCCGCTGCCCCGCGTCGATCTTCGCTATGGTCCTCCAGCGAGAGGTCTCTGCAACGAAGACTTTGTTCGACAGCGGCACGGTCACGAACAACCGTTTTCCGTCTTCGCTCAAAACCCAGTCCTCGCCCGGATTGTCGAGAAAGACCATCGCAAGCGTTTTGCTCGCGCCGAATCCCAGGAGAGGATCGATGATGGCGATATTCGATTCGCGGTTCATCGTGAGTACATAAAAAGTATTCAGGTCGACTTCGGGCTGCGCTCTGAGGCTCCCTCGCATAAAGGATTGAATCTTTTCGCGGCACTCTTTGGCATCGGTCTCTTCATCGCCTCGAACACCTATCCATGCGGCGGGGCGAAGGCCGCCGAGCGGGCTTTTGGCGGCGGTGTCGGTGACCCTGAAGCGAACTATCGCGTCTTCTTCTTCGAGCGGTTCGGCTGATCCGGGTTTCCGCTCGCCGACCGGAAGTATATTGAATTCGACCGCTATCCCTTCGCGGACGATTCTGTTCGTCCCGCCGGTCTGGCCGTCCGTTTTAATTTTCTCTTGCGGCTTCTCAGGGGTTCCCTCCCTTACGGTCGGGCTACTGATTTGTCC
>JAKEHD010000724.1 GCA_022615215.1 Blastocatellia bacterium | reverse complement strand
GTTTCAGTTTTCGCCTAATTGCTGCCGCATCCAAAGCGCCGCCAGAAGAAAGAAATCTTTATAGTCGGCGCACTCCAAATATGCGCTCCTCTCTGGAAAAACTTTCATTTCACCCCGCGTGCAGTATAGCTGATAGCTGATAGCTGACAATGCCGCTCAACCATTCCTTTTGCCCTTTCTGAAGAACATAACGTACTCATGCTTGAAAATATAGAAGCCGCCGACCAGAGCGCGATAGCGCCATATATTTTCCAGATTGCGTTTGGCCCGGTTGTTTTGCATGTCTTTGACGACTATGCTCTTGAGCGAGTACCCGCGATTCATCACTTCTTGCATACAATGAAAACCGAGAGGCATCCACTCTTTTTCCGCGTACATATCTCCGATAACTAGCACGAGGAAACGTCCGTCTTCGAGGAACGGAGTGACAACATCGACGACCTGACCGAATTTCCGCAAAAAGGTCTCGACATCCCGGCAGCCGGAGAGGTCTTCGGCGAGGTCGGAAAATTTGATTATCGAATGATATGGCGGATGGAGAATCACGAGTTGAGCCTGAGTTTTACCTGTTTTCTTCAAAGCCTTGCTGATAGCAGGCGGCGTGCGCGCGGAATCGCTGCTATCACCTGTGAGCACCTGCGTGATGATGTTGTATGGATTCTCCTGACCGGCGATGCGCTCAGTCGCTTGTTGCGCGAGTTCCGGTTTGAGTTCGATACCGATGCCGTGACGGCCGAGCCTGCGGCATTCGATCAACGAAGTGCCCGATCCAAGAAAGGCATCTAAAACCGTGTCGCCTTGTTTAGTGAAACGGCGCATGGCCTGATATGGAATTTGAGGGACGAAGTTCCCGTGATAATCGGCGAGGTGCGCGCCGCTCCTGTCGCGCTCAGGAATCAGCCACAGCGAATCGGTGATAATGTCTTCATACTCGCGCCATCTGCCGAGATCGATATCGCTGAAAGGTGACACCTTTTTTGGCTTATCCGCTTTTTTCTCTAGCGGCGGATCAGACATCGAATCATAGCTTTTCATATCGGGTAGCCTACTCAAATCCGTATTTTGATTCAACGCAGTAAAAGTCCGTCTGTAGAACCGTCATCGTTTGCACAAAGAGATTGTTGTAGCGTACCGAGGGGCGACCACAGAGGGTCGCCCGTACAGGTGTCCCGCAACGGACGACGGACGATCAAGCAGCTATCCTCCTGTGATAAACCCACCACTCGATGGCGAGCACCGCGAGAGCGGCGAGCGCGATCCACGCCCAGGCTTCGCGCTCCGAATAAAAAGTCTCCGCCTGAGCGCTCGCCTCGCCCGCTCGTGTCTTAACGCGGTCGCGCGGCGCGGTGTTGGATTCCGCTTCGCTGAGTAAGCTCGCGGCGAACGGCGGCGCGTCTTTCACTTCGTATACCCCTGCGCGCATGGTGTCCGCGAAGACTATCGATCCGTCCCGCGCTGCAACCAACCGCGAATCGCCGGAAGGCATGGTTATTTCCGTCTCGGCAGCAGTTGACGTAAGCGTAACGGGCTGGCCCGCGCGCACGGCTCTCTCAGTCGCCAACTGATCGCGGCCCGCAAGCCACGCGACGGAGTTCGCAAGCATTATGGGAAATTCGATCTTCAAGGGCAAATCGCTTTTCGCAAGGTCGAACCCTGCCAGAACGACGCGACGGCCTTTGTCCTCGCCCGCCCAAACGAGGCCGCCACTACGGCCGCTCACTATGGGCCGAAGCCAGGAAGCCACCTCGCGGCGCGGCGCACTTTCTATGTGCAGGTCTGCGTAACTCAAATAGCTGTTTACAGAGTGCGAGCGGTCTACCGAAGTAATATCAGGGTTCTCGCGCTCTCCAGATCGTTGCCACAACCCCGCAACATCCGACGGGTTGATCGCAAGCAGAGGCTTGCCTGAATCCAGAGCATCCGTGCGCATCGCCCCTTCGATCACGAAGCAATCGAATTCAGAAAGAAAGCCCGCGCTGACGCTTGGGCTACTGAAAAGCGGCGTGCCCGCATCGATTCGGCGCGCGTCGAGGTCGGGATTTACTGCAAGCGCCCTCAGCAAAAAAGGATTGTCGCTCGCGACGCCTACACGCACGCGGCGCGCATCGGGCAGAAACGTAAAAGCGATGTTGTCGGCCGCGAGGTCGTCATCTACTGCAAGCCTCAGTTCCGCAAGCCCTCCCGCCTGCGGCAGCAGCCCGAAGATGATCCCGCTCCGTTCGTTCGCATCAAGATTCACGGTGCGCGCGTCGACCAGGTTTCCATCGATCCTCAATTCGACGCCGATGGCGCGAGCGTGATCGCTGAAGTTCGCTATAGAGGCGAACATCTCGCGGCGCGTGCCCGCTCCAACGGGGCGCGAATTCAAGGCGATGATGCCTGCATTATCTGCGCGGCGGCCTACTCGCACGAAGCGCAGCGAATTGTGCCGGGGTGCTTCTGACTGCGGATTGCGGATTGCGGATTGCGGATTTGTGGTTGCTGACGACTGATTCGAGCCTGCTGATGGCTGATGGCTGATGGCTGATGGCTGCTCCCCTGCTCCCCTGCTCCCCTGCTC
>JAKEHD010000723.1 GCA_022615215.1 Blastocatellia bacterium | reverse complement strand
ACTCTACCAAAGGCTCTCAAAATTGTCATTTCATCCCGCGCGCAGTATACCTTATGACGTTTCGATTGAACCGCTTGCTGATGAACCAGCCATAAGGCTCTTTGAATACCTTTTCGAGCGTGCTCTTCTTCAAAACCTTTTCTGTATAAAGCGCGCGGTCCCATTTATAGAGGTCTTCGACTGTGGAATAGAGCGAACCGTTTCCGGTCTTGATGGTCCAATCGAGGTAGGGCGCGTTCTCAAGCCCTAAAGTGCCTACGGGCGCATAACCCGACGCGCGGTTCTCGATTATCTTTCCGGCGTAACCGTCGTGGGCTGTGTCGCGCATATCGAGAGGGTCGAAGATGTTCTGCTTCAAAAACTCGCCATACCCCAAGCCCGACACCTTCTCGATGATGTATGCCAGCAGGTTATAGTTCGAATTCGAGTAGCTGTACTTTTCTCCCGGCTCGAAGAGCAAGGGTTTGTTTTTGAACATCTCCACAATCGTAGCCGTCGTCTGCGGAAACTTCGACTTTTCATTGTAATCGGGGAAGCCGTTCACATTCTGTATGCCCGACGTATGAGTGAGCATGTGATGGAGAGTGATCTTGTCTCCACCGGGATAATCGGGAATGTATTTGGTCAGGAGATCGTCGACCTTCAGAAGTCCTCGCTCTTGCAAGATCATGATCGCTGCGGCGGTAAAGGGCTTCGATATGGATGCGATGTGAAACCGGGTTTGCGGCGTGTTGGGTACGCCGAGTTCATAATTTGCCATGCCGTATCCTTTGCTGAGGAGCACACGCCCGCCCTTTGCGATCAATATCGCGCCGCTGAAGGCTCGCATCTCTATAAACGGCTTGACGTAGGCATCAACTCTGGCTTCTATCTCGCCGTTATTTTTCGCGCGGGCATGAGAGGCAGCCTGCCCGAAAGCGAATACGTTCGACACGACGAAGAATAAAAGCAATACGCACTCCATCGGTTTCAGTTTCATAAAGACCTCCTCAATCTATAGGGAAAGGATGGTATTCGGTTCACTTCAAAGAAAAATGTACTGCTCGCAGAATATCCTGCGCTCAGACGATCCTTGAGATCGCGCAATAGACAAGCCTTGCTCATGCTCCTGACTTATAGGCTAACACTGCGGCCGGGGGCGAGTATTGAACGAACGAAACATCTTTAGAACGAAATTAACGCCGGAATATGTGGCGGAATTCCGTAGGGAGCAAGCCTGTGTGGCGCTTGAAGGTGCGGGAAAAGTGGCTCTGGTCGGAAAAGCCCGCGGCCGAGGCTATCTCGACGAGCGGGGTGTCTGAGGTGGAGAGTTGGCGTGAGGCGAATTCTATGCGAAGTTGGCGGACGTATTCTCCCACCGTACACTGGTGAAATTGACGGAATACCCGCGCCAGGTGAACCGTATGCACGCCGACCGATTCGGCCAGATATCTGAGCGATAATTGTTCGCTGAACTGCGCGTGAAGCATATCCGTGACATCTGAAAGCCATCGAGGCGGGCGGCGATCCGATTTTTCCAGAGAGTTTCTCGAAGTCTCCGCCAGCAGTTCCAGAGCCAGCCCTTCGATGGCGAGTTGCGATACCGGGTCCATAACTCGAAATTCGTTATAAAGGCGAGTGGCGAGCCAAACGGGCGTGCCGCCCTGCAATTCGACGGGGGTTTCAAGCTCCGCAGAGCACTGCCGGGCGTGTTCCATCCAGCGGGTCTCGACCTCTATTAAAAAATGGTGGCCCGGTCCCTCGTGGTCTTCCGAGTGAGTCGTGTCGGGCGGCTGAAAAGCAAGCGCGAGCGGTCGGCGCTCCCTATGCCTCTTTCCAAGGGTCTCGGTGTAGTTGCCCGACAGGACGAAACAGAATTTCGCAAGCTCGTGCGAATGCATGGGCAGTTTGAAGTCGGGCGAGTATTTGACCTCCGTGAGGCGAAAGCCTGCGACTTCGCGCGCCTTCAAGGTCTTTCCGTAAAAATGTCCGGCCGGGAGTTTTTGCTCCATATTACTTCTCGCAAGCCTGATGATAACACAGCCTCGCCATCCCGGCGATTTGCGATGACCTGCGGCGCTTGCTCGAATCAAATTACCGGGATTGAAGCGACCTGTGCGCGCTGCCTCATTTTCTTTTAACGAAGGGCGCAGCGAAAAGTGTGCAAAGAATTCTCGTGACCGCCGGATAATTCGGACCCTTAGATGGGAGCCGCCTGCCGTGCTATACTTTCGACACGATGGCCGGTAGCGATGACAGCATGCTCGACAAGGCCGAAGGGTTCGCCCGACGGATGCTCGAACGCCTCGGCGCTAAGGTCGATAGCAAGCTCAGGCTCGGCCCGCGAGAGATCAGTGAGATCACTTCTCGAATCGAACACCTTATCGAATCTTCTCTCAAGGAAGATAAGACCGGCGCAAAGCGAATTGCGCCAAATCGCTTCCGCGTACACTTTACTTATGAAGATTCAGCCGAGCTTGACCGGAAGTATTTACAGGCCCTCGCCCAGGAACTGAAAGCCACCATATACGAGTACATCAACAACCGTCGTTATGAAACCATCGCTCCCATCGAGGTCGAAGCGGGGCGCGATGTGTTCGCGAAATCCATCGTCGTTAAAGCGGCTTTCGAAGAGAGCTTCAATGCCTCGCAACAGGGCGGCGCAGGCGGGACCGTAGCGGAACAATCGGCAAAACAGGGCTTGCTCACAATATTGCTTCAAAGCGCGGAAGGGCCGAGCTACAGAATCGAGTTGAAGGCGGGCGGCGCTCCCGCCTGTATTGGCCGCGCGGCGGGCACGGCTTTGCGCATAGAGGACTCAAGCATTTCGCGCCTGCATTGTTCGCTGGCGCTGCGCAGCAATGGAGAGATAGTCGTCTCAGACCTCGGCAGTTCGAATGGCACTTACATCAATGAAGAGATGCTCGGCCCGAACGAAGCCCGCCCCCTTCGACAGGGCGATATGATCGGAGTCGGAGATGTCAGATTCACCATATCCGAAATTTCATAAAAGCAGCGGCCGTCTCGCGCGATTGAGCCTCCGGCCGTGCAATCTCCCGGACTCATCGAATTTAACGGATATAAAACGCCGACTCCATCGTATTTGAAATCGAAGCAGGAAGGCAGTGAAGAAAGAAATCTTTAGAAGAAGGAAATCTTTGAGCGAATGCTTGACCACAGATTACACGGATTGCGCAGATAAAAAACAGGACCGAGTTCATCACGCGGTCTGTGTCCTCTGAGTCATCTGTGGTTGATCCTCTTTTTTTTATGTTGATACCTCGTATCCTCACTATCATATTCGGCGTTGCGGGATTGCTGACGATGATGCTTATAGGATGGGCCGCCTGGCGGCACCGCAATCCGCCCGCTCAGGAAGAGACCGATTCGAATCAGTCTCTTCAAAACTTCGGGCCTGCGGCGACTGATCGCTGGCTTCGGGGACTGAGAGTCTTATTCATATCACTCATAATCGCCGTATTCGGGTTTCACTCTTACTGGGTATTCTGGGCCGATTCAGGCGAAGAGTTCCGTCGAGCCAAACTCCTCGATGCGCGAAATCGCAGGCTTTCGGAAAGCGGCCTGAAAGGATGGGTGCTCGACCGGACGGGCAAGTTCGAGAATGCCTTGATACGCTACCGCTCGGACGCGGGCATCATAACGCGCGAGTACCCGCTCGGAGAAGCGGCCCTTCACCTGACGGGCTATTCCGATTACGTCTTCGGCGCGGGCGGCATGGAGCGCGCTTTCAGCGACTGGCTCACCGACGCCGTCAGCACATACAATGAACTCACCTCTCCCATCCCCGTAGGCAAAGACCTGAAGGTCTCTATAGATTCGAGACTTCAACGCGAAGCCTACAACCTGATACAGGCTACAGGGAAACCCGCCGCTGCGGTCGTGCTCCTGCTGCCTGGTAACGAAGTGCTTGCTATGGCTTCCACACCAAGCTTCGAGCCGCGCTCCATACGCGACGAGAGCGCCTGGCTCAGGATGAGCGAGCAGGCCGAAAACGCGCCCGCCGTCAGCCCTTTGGTCAATCGCGCGCTCGGCACTTTCGTGACGGGCGGCGCGGCTTTCTATTACAGGCCCGGCTCTACGTTCAAAGCCTTCGTCGCAGCCGTTGCCCTAGACAGCCAGATTACAAGCGAGCGATTCACCTGCCGCGCCGATGGTTTTACCCCGCGCGGGTCGGGCCGCGCAATCAGGGATTTCGGCGGCGCGGTGCATGGCACTATAGGACTGGAAGAAGCCGTAAGAGTTTCCTGTAATCAATACTTCGCTCAACTCGGCCTCAAGCTTGGCCGCGACCGGCTGGAAGCCTACGCCAGGCGACTCGGCTTTCTGACCTCGCCCGACGGAAAGATTTCGCGCTCGGAAACTTTCTGGCACATATTGCACGGCGACCAGAAAGAGTACAATTTCATATTCGCGCCGCCTGCGGCCAGGATGAACCTCTCATCCAAAGCCACAGATTACGACATTGCGCTTCAAGCGATAGGCCAGGGCTTCGATGATTTCACAGTCATGGCGATGGCCGTGCTTGCAGCGACCATCGCCGGCGCAGACGGCAGCTATGTGCTGCCGACCTTCGAGACGGGCGCGGAGAGAAAAATCGCCGGCCCATTCATATCCGCGCAAGCGGCCGCTCAACTTCGCGAGATGATGCGCGCGGTCGTCGAACGTGGGACGGCCTCAAGCGCATTCGCTCGCCTAGGCGGACAGATCACAGCGGGCGGCAAGACCGGCACCGCCGACCGCGTAGTCCCCGTTTACGACCGCGAGGGCAAACGCGTTGTCGATCATGTGGACGAAAACGGGCAGACGTATTACAAAACGCAGAACTCTACCGATTCATGGTTCATCGGATTCGCGCCCGCAGACGAGCCGCAAATAGCCTTTGCCGTAATGGTCGAGGATGGCGGAGAAGGGTCTCGCACTGCTGCGCCCATCGCTGCAAGACTTATTCAGAAGGCCGCTTCGCTCGGATACGTCATCAGTCGAGGAGGGCCAGGAGCGAGAGGCCAGGCGGCAGTGGGGATTCGTTGAGCGCGTTCATCGCAGAGGCTTTTATTTTATGGAAAAGACGAAAAGCCGTTTCAATCGCACGAGCCCATCGCTTCACCTGATGGCCTTTGTCATCATATTCGGCCTGTCGGTAGTCGGATATGTGGCAGTGATATGGTCGGGCAACATTCGCGGCTACTCTCCGAGCAAGGTCGTGGCCGCGCGCGACCTCGCACTCTTCATCCCCATCTTAGCGGTCTTCTTCTGGTTGATGCGCAGACAAAAATATCGCGGCGAGATAATGCTGCTCACCGCGGCCGTCTTTCTCTTCGCAGTAGGGTCGCTCATGCAGTACAGGCTCTTTTCGGATCCCGAATATGGCGCGCGCGGCGGAGACCGCGCGAAGGCACGCGATGCCAAAGCCCAGACGATCCGCTTGCTGAACATACGGACGGCTTACGATGACGAGAAGAAAACATATATGTTCGGCGGTCCCGACAGGGTTCCCGAAGTGCCTGCTACGAGCGATCTCCCGGTTTACGAATACACCATCGGCGACATACTCATGTCTGTGAACACTTACATACCTCTGGCGGCGTTGCTGGCCTTTGTGGCAGCGTTTCAAATTTTCAAGAACGACAGTAAGCTCCTCTGGTTGCAGAGGCACGCTCTTGTAATAGGGCTGGTTACGTTGCTGCCCTTTATGGCAATAGTGCTCTTCTTCAGCCGGGAAGGAAAATTCTTAGGGCAGACGACCCCGTGGGAGGGAGTGAAGATACTCTTTCTGGTGAGCTTTGCGGGGCTGCTCGCAGACACTTATCGCCACCTGCGGCGCACCCGTTGGGGCTTGCCTCCGGCCCGATACCTGCTCCCCTTCATAGTGATCGCGGCCATGCCTATAGTGCCTTTCTTCGCCCTGTCTGACTTCGGGCAGATGCTTGTCTTCCTGGGCGTCTATCTGATGCTCTACATCGTGGCCGTGCGCAAGAGCACTCAACTCGTATATGCGGTGTTGCTCGTATCGATCGTCTTCGGCACTTTCTATACGGCGTCGAGCGTCGCATCGGGGGTCGGTCTTCCGCGGCGGGTTTACTTCAGGTTCTATCAATGGACACACACCTGGGAGCCGCCCCCGCCCGAAACCTGGTGGTGGAAACCCGATTACGAACGCTATCTACAGGCGAAGCAACTCTCTCCCGACCCCTCGGACGAGAGGCAAATCAGCCAGAGAAATGCTGAAGCGTGGTTTGATAAAGTCTTGCAACAATCTCAAGGGCTGTTAGGCGTACACGAAGGCGGGGTGACGGGCGAAGGACTGGGCCGGGGCTTTCCTGAGACGGTCCCTATTTCGGATTCCGATTTCATATATGCGGCGATAGGCGAAGAAGCAGGACTCCTGGGCGGGCTTGCGCTGCTCATAGCAATCGGAGTATTCGCGTTCGCGGGCATCGCAATCAGCCTGGGAGCCGACGATATGTTTACGAAACTGCTGGCCGCAGGCTTTACCGCTTTCGTCTGCTTTCAAGCCATCATTAATATAGGGGGCGTATTGAGATTGCTGCCTATGACAGGAATAACCCTGCCCTTCGTCAGCCATGGCGGGTGGTCGCTTATTACCTCTTTCGCAATGCTCGGCATATTGCTTGCGCTGTCTCACCGCAATGCCGTCGCTCGCACCATAGCAGAAAACCAACCTCAGTTCGTTCCCGTGAGGTCATAATTCGTGCCAGATTTCCACATAGTGTGACATTTTTGCCCCGATTTCCAATTTTCCAAAATAGAGACGAGAGGAGCAAATATTCGGCATTTCCATATTATTTACAACACTTAAAGGTATATAGCGCGGGTAATAGGAGTTGATGGCACAGATGTTGCTCTTACTTCAAGCATACTTAAGGGCATCACCCACCCAACGATGCTCGCAAGATACAACCTGAGGGGCCAATAGGCACCGGAATTGTTCCGGTGCCTTTATTCTTTTATCAGGGGTCAGTTATCAGTTCATTGTCTGCGGATTGGTAGTCTACGTCTGATTGTCGATGGCTGGCTACTGATAGCTGATAGCTGACAAGAAAGAAATCTTTATGGCTGATAGCTGACCTAGCGGTAAATTCCCGGATGAGAGCCTTTCGTGCGAAGCTTTACGGAATCGGAGCGGGACATAAGCAGAAGCCTCCTGGTGTTTATGGGATTGACTCCCGAAGGAGAGTAGACCAATCGGTACCAGTTCTTTCTCAAGTCGTCGGCTATCAATTTAGCGGCCTCGGCAATATCGTCGATCTGATGTATAGACCCGCCCGTGCCTGTGGTCAATTGTTCGAGGGCGGCGGGAGGTTTGGGTTTGTCGCGTTGAAGCGCCCCGCGAGTGCGGTCCTTAACCTGAATGGCATAGAGGACTATGTTACCCTCCTGGAGCGCATGCAGCGAGTCTTCAAACTTCGTCTTGCTGCCGCTATCATAACCGTCGCTGATGAGTATTATGGCGCGCTTCTCGATTCCAGTCTTCGCCTGATGCGCGAAGGCGTCCGATACTGCTATCAGAGCGTCATAGAGACTTGGGAACCCCTTGCGATCGAGCTTGGCCGCTGCGGTTTGCAATTTCGCAAGGTCAGGCGTCATATCCTCTATGATTTCCGCGGCCTCGTTGTAGTCGACCAGCATCATTTCGTCGTCCTGGTACAATTCGTTTATGAGGGCCAGAACGGCTGACTGTAATTGATCGTTATCCGCCTTGAGGCTGATGCTGCTATCGACCATCAAAATTATTCGCGAGCCTGCGTCGATCCGGGCGAAGGTTTCTACCTCTTGAGGTATTCCCGAATCATATAGATCGAAGTCGTCTTTTACCACTTCCTTGTCTTTCGGCGCATGCACTATCACGTTCAGTGTTTCAGTTCGCCTGCCGGGAAGCGCGCTCTTGCCCGATTGCGCGAACGAAACCGCCGAAGGAAGTAACAGCGTCAGGAGAAGAAGAAAGATTCGCAGCGTCGAAAACGATGATAAAGCCTTTACGGTATGCATAATAAAAACTCCCCGGCAATCAGGTTCAGGAGACCGGCGGCGCGGGCTTGCACAACCTGCCGCCTGACGATAGCGGCGCATTAGAATTATTCCAGAATGATGCGCGTGCGCGCAATACTTCCTTTCGAAGCCGAGGGAAGAATGCTTTATTGCGAGCCTTACCGTCCCATAGGATGTGTAAGATTCGAAGGTGTAGGGATGGGCCGTTACAGGCTAATTCTTCTCAGCAGAGATGAAGTTCGTCGTGACGAGATCGTAGTAGCTCTCATAGCGCCCTTCGCCGAAGTCTTTCAGGAAGACCGACATCTTCTGCAAGAGTGTGGTCAACCTGTGTCCGGGAAGACGGGCCGGATGCGGGTAGCGCCCGGCGGCGGCGCGTATGAATAGGCTCTTGTCGTTGACCGGCAGTTTCCGCACGTTCTCGGCGAAGTCGTCGAACAATCCGCTCTCGAAGAGGTACTGCTCGACATTCGACGTATAGAAGGCCGTAACGGTGAAACCGTTCTTCTTCAAATAATCGCCCACCGCCGCGATGGCTTTCTTTCCGCCGAAATCGCCCACGACCGGAATGATGAGGTTCTTGCGATGCAGGCCGCGCACGAAATCATAGTCCTCAGTGCTTGCGAGGAAGTTGCCCTGCTTTCCATTCAGGTCCGTTTCAGCGATGATCTCTTTCAGAGTGGGGAAGCCTCTGCCCCTTGTGCTCCAATAACCGTCCACGCGATATGAAATATCGAGACCCTCGTTGCGAAAACTCTTGTAGACATACTCAAGGCTCTGCCCGTCGCGTTCGGAAAGCGGGAACTGAAAATCCTCTTGTATCGCTTTGCGTATGGCGGCCAGATTTGCTGTGTATGTCTGATCGTCTGCGGAGATCTGGCTGAGGAAGCTCAGTATTTCATTTATGGGAGCGTCGGCCGAAGGGGCTTTCTCTTTAGGCAAAGGTTTGCTCAGGAGAAGGGAAAGAAACTGTGTCCGGTTCGGCGAAAGATGAAAGACCGCCTTGTACATAAGGTGCTGGATGATGGCCTGGCGGCGTATGTCTATGATGAAAGCGATGCGCGGGCGAACTTTGGCTATATAGGTGAAATTCTGTTCAGGCCCGACGCCCATGTAAGCCCCGCCCGTCGCGCCGACCTCACGCATTTTGTCGATCACGTGCAGATAAGAGGTCTCGTTCGAGGTGAAATTATCGGAGCGAAAGTATCCGCCCTCTTCGGACAATTCGCGGACGAGGCGCGAAAACTCAGCGGCCTTTAAGCTCTCAGGCTGCTTCTGCGCGTTTGCAAACGGACGCCCGCCCGTCGCTGCCGACATGGAGATCAAAACGAGCGCCAGCACCGCCGTCATCAGCAAGCTCCAAACCTTCGGCTGCTGACTTTGACCAGAGACTTCAAGGGAAAAGGCATTATCCATGGCATGGATCTTTTGTGAGCGATTAGATGCGCGATCGGTTGATTTCATCTTTGCTTCTCCATCTCCAGATTGAACAAGGATACGACGAGTATATGCTTGAAGTCTACAAAGAAGCGGATAATTGATTCACATATTCGCGCAGACGGGAACTGAGGCTCTTCAAGCCGTTCTTTTGTAAATGCTCTCCGCCGGGTCAGGCGGCCCGGCGAAACCTCACAAAGAATCACATGATTTATGGTCTCCTCTTCCAAACCCGATACTTATTCATATCTTAGCGCGATCATAGGATCGACCCTCGTCGCTCTGTGCGCGGGAATGTAGCTTGCCAGTAGCGACACACCCGTAAGCAGAACTGAGATAGCTATGAACGTAGCAGGGTCGCTCGCGCTCACTTCGAAGAGCAGGCCCGACATTACCCGAGTCAATACGAGCGCCGCAGCCGCTCCTATCGCCACCCCGATCAGAGTCAGAACCAATCCCTGTCCCACGACCAGTTTTAATATATCGCGTCGCTCGGCGCCCAGAGCTATGCGTATGCCTATCTCGTGCGTGCGCTCGGCGACCGAATAAGAAATCACGCCGTAGACTCCTACGGCGGCGAGCAGAAGCGCGACCGCTGCGAATATGCCGAGCAACAGCGTGTAAAGCCTCGGTTCGGCAATTTGCTGATTGAGTATCTGCTCGATAGTCTCGACGCGGGAGACGGGCAGGTTCTTGTTGACGGACCATATTGCCTGTTGCAGCGAATTTCTCAGGCTCAGAGGGTTGGGAGCGGATGTTCGGATGAGCAGCCAGGCAGCGAACCAGGGTTGTTGATCGAAAGGCACAAAGATTTCAGGCTTCGTCGGTTTGTCCGGCTCTTCCTGACGGATGTCTGAGGCAACGCCTACGATTTCGCGCGCCTGACGTTGCCCTAAATAACTGACGACGATCTTCCTGCCGATAGGGTCTTCGCCTGCGAAGTACTGGCGCGCAAGCGTTTCGTTTATGATCGCAACGCCCGGAGCGCCTGCCCGGTCGAGGTCGTTGAACTCGCGGCCCGCGCGCATACGCGCTTTCAGCGTTCGGAAATAATCAGGGCTGATCGCGCTATAGCTTGCATTCTGATCGCCCCCGGCGAGCGGGCGGCCTTCGATGTTGAAGGGGAAGTTGAGACCGCCTATGGTCGCAAAACTCATGACCGAGACCGAATCGACGCCGGGAGTTATGGCTACCTGCTCCTGCACCTGACGGACGAAGGTCGCAGTGTTCTGGCGCGGCAACGAAAGGCTCATCGTCATAAGCCCCTGCGGGTCATAGCCGTAATCGACCTGTCGCAATCGCGCGAAGCTCTGTATCAACAAGCCCGCTCCGGCAAGCAGCACAATCGCAAGGGCGATTTCGACCACGACGAGCGCGCTGCGTGTGCGTTGATGGCGCAGGCCCTCGCTGCCCCGGCTGCCCTCTTTCAGCCATTCGCCTATCTGCGACCGCGTAGCCTGCCAGCCGGGTATCAGGCCGAAGATGATGCCCGTCAGAAGTGAAACCGCGAGCGTGAAGATCAGAGCCGTCCCATCGACTCTTACATCATCGCGGGCATTGCTCAGGGCTTGAAAGGTCCATTCATATTCCGGCAGCAAATCCATGAGCGCCTTCACTCCCCACAAGGCCAGAAGCAACCCGAACGCGCCGCCCGCAAACGCGAGCAGTGTGCTTTCAACAAGCAATTGCTGCAACAACTGCCAGCGGCTCGCGCCCAGCGCCACGCGAATAGCCATCTCTTTGCGCCGAGACGTTGCGCGCCCAAGCATCAAATTGGCGACATTTGCGCAAGCGATCAACAAGACGAGAGCCACCGCGCCCATCAAAATCATCAGGGCCGTCTTGCCGCCGCGCACCGTGTAATCGCGCCAGCGGGTGAGCGTCACCGACCAGTTCTCGTTATCTTTCGGATAGGCGGCTTCGAGGCGGGCGGCGATAGCTTTCATTTCGGCCTCGGCGGCTTCGATAGTCTTTCCTTCTTTGAGCCGCCCGGCGGCCGAGAAGTATCGATTCGCGCGAAGCCGCATTTCGCTGCTGTCGCGCGGAAGCGGCGTCCACGCTTCCGCGTAGCCGGGCATCTTGAAATCGGGCGGCATCACTCCGGCAATTGTCACCGCGCCGTCATCGGCTCTTATGGTCTGACCGACTATCGAAGGGTCGGCTCGGAAGCGCCGCTGCCAGAGGCGATGGCTGAGGATGATGGCCTTCGGGCCGTTCAGGAAACCTTCTTCGGGTGTGAACGCGCGGCCGAGCACAGGCTCGACGCCGAAGGTTTGAAAGAAGTTCACGGAGACGCGGGCGGCGGCGATGGTTTCCGGCTGCTCCTCAGTTGGAAAGCTTACGCCCGTTCCGCCATAGACGGCGAGTTGTTCGAAGCTCCGGCTCTCATCGTGCCAATCCCAGAAATCGGCGGGCGAGACTCCGCCACTGAACCCCTTGCCGCCTTCGGGGTTTGTCGATTCCAGAGCCACGAGCCGGGCCGGGTCTTTATAAGGCAGCGGGCGGAGCAGGATGGTATTGACGACGCTGAAGATGGCAGTGTTTGCGCCAATGCCCAGTGCCAGCATCAGCACGGCGGCAAAGGTGAAGCCGGGCCGCTTTGCGAGCATCCGAACGGCGCAATGTATGTCTTGCCGAAGTGTATTCATCACGGTGCCTCCTGTTTTTATTGCTCAAGCTCCGACGTATGAATAAGAGAGTTCGACCGGCCTTGAGCGGCGATGTGCCTGGACAGTAAGTGTCAACCGCGCAAAAAAGTTTCAGCCCTCTATAGCACACGCTCCGTTAAGACGCTGGAAAGATGTGAGGTGTTAACGAATTTCGGCATGCAATAACGGCAAAGACAGGATTCAGTTAATATACTGGGGTAAAAAGAAGGTTTATCCTGGGAGCGCAGGCATCCTGCCTGCTGGCGCTTACGCATTCAGGGGATTGAGGGAAGTTCTCAATTCCTCCCACGCGCAGTATAAATACCAATCAAGATTCGATTGAAATGACCGGTTTATGCTCACGGGTATGTCACGGGCTCTTAGGCGATGTTTCGCCATCGGCGCGAGCGAGTTCGGCCAGCCGCTTTCGGAGAGATGCCTCATCGGAGAACTGATCGAGTTCGAGACAGAGTTGCTCCAGCGCCGCCAGGTCGCCGATACGTTCGACCTCATCGCCAAGTTGAATACCCGGAAATCGTTT
>JAKEHD010000722.1 GCA_022615215.1 Blastocatellia bacterium | reverse complement strand
GGCTTGTTTGAAAAGATGCTCGAAAGAGGATGATAGTGCATTAAAACTGAGACCTGCAAAGCGAGCCTGCGCGTAGCGCTTAGTTCAACGGCAGTTGGGAGATCGTTAAAGTCCTGCCTACTGTGTACCTGGCATTTCGAACAAATCCCACAGGCGGCAGAATGAATACATTTATTGTTGCGGGCGAGTTAAAGTCCTTCCTGGCAGTAGGCAGGACTTTAACCATCCACCGATTTCCATCGGTGGGATTCGAGAGGCATGAGCGCGCTTTTGGTAGGCAGGACTTTAACAATCCACCGATTTCCATCGGTGGGATTCATAAGGAGGGAGTCCCGGTCGAGGGAGGGAGGAGTTTCGAAAGAAAGACGAAGGGTATTACTCTATCTTTGGGTTACTGCGATCTTTTTCCTCAAGTAGGGCCAGATGGCGGCCTGTTGTATGCTTGAGTAGAAACCGCGCACCGACTTTATGGAACCACACCCTATTACAACTGCTGACAGGCTTACTGCCGCCGAGTTGAAGACCGCGTCTTCTTTATCATGAAAAACGCCCTTATTCCATCAGTGCCATATCCGGGAATGCGCGGTCCCATAATCGTACATTCGCCTGGTTGAATGATCGCTCTCTTTTCTATCAAACCACACTGCTGGGCGATTTAGCTCTGTGCGCGCGATGGCACGGTTCTGGCTATAAGGTTTCAGACCCAATTCATCAGATCATAGTTTGGGAGGCAATAATGAAAACCCTTTTTCAAGACCTGCGCTATGGACTCAGGACGCTTTTGAAATCACCGGGATTCACGCTCATCGCCGTGCTATCGCTTGGGCTTGGCATTGGCGCTAACAGCGCCGTCTTCAGTCTCGTCGATGCCGTGCTGCTCCGTCCGCTACCCGTAGAGCAGCCCGACCGCCTCGTTGCGCTTACCACTTCGGATAATCACGAGGTCTATCCGCACGGACTTTCATACCTGGATTATCTCGATTACCGCGACCACACGGAAGCCTTTTCAGGGATGACAGCTTTCAGCCCCATACAACTGAGCATATCGAGCGGCGGCGAGAGCCGTATGGCGTTGGGCTATATGGTCTCAGGCAATTTCTTTTCGGTCCTCGGAGTCTCGGCCGCGCTCGGACGCACATTCCTTCCCGAAGAAGACCTCACGCCCGGCTCTCATCCGGTCGCCGTTATCGGGTACGGTCTCTGGCAGCAACGCTTCGGCGCGGACCCCGACCTGCCGGGCAAGACCGTCATGCTCAACGGACACCCTTTCACCGTGATAGGCGTCGCGCCGAAAGATTTCAGAGGCGTCGAAGTCATAGCGACTCCCGATGTCTGGGTTCCTATGATGATGCACGCTCAGGCAGCGCCCGGCAGCCCTCGACTGCTCGATGACCGCGAGTCCCATAATTTCCGCGTGTGGGCGAGGCTCAAAACCGAAGTGAGTTTCGATGAGGCGCAGGCTGCCGTCAGCGTTCAGGCGCGGCAACTCGAAGAAGCTTACCCGGCCACGAACAAAGGGGTCAATGTAAACCTCTATCCGCAATGGGAAGCGCGATTCGAGCCGGGCACGGGAGGCGTGCTGACGCTCGCCTCCGCAATGCTTATGGCTGTCGCGGCGCTCGTACTCCTGATAGCCTGCGCGAACCTTGCGAACCTGCTGCTTTCGAAGGCCATAGCGCGCCGCAGGGAGATCGCAATCCGGCTGGCGTTGGGCGCGAGCCGCTGGCGATTAGTGCGTCAGTTGATGACCGAAGGATTGCTGCTATCGCTTATGGGCGGAGCGGTGGCTGCGATCATCGCGCTCTGGGCCACAGAAGCCCTCAGTTCGATAAGGCCGTCGCCGGACCTTCCCCTCTCACTCGACGTTCGACTGGACGGCCGAGTCCTCGCCTTCACGGTGCTCGTGGCCTTGCTTTCGGTGACGCTCTTTGCGCTCGTGCCCGCCTTGCAGGCATCGAAAGCCAATCTGGTTCCGGCCCTGAAAGGCGAAGAGATTCGAAAACGCCGCCGCTTCAATTTGCAGGGCGCTCTGGTCGTCGTGCAGGTGTCGCTGTCGCTCGTCCTGTTGATAGGCGCGGGGCTGTTCCTTGCGACTCTCAATAACGCGGAGGCTATGGATCTCGGATTGCGAAAGCACGATACTCTGCTCGCATCTCTGGACCTCGACCTTCACGGCTACGACAAGGGGCGTGGAGAAGCTTTCCATCGCGACCTCATCCAAAGGGTCGAGGGGCTGCCGGGCGTGCGGTCGGCGAGCCTTGCCGCTCCCGTGCCGCTCGATTTCTCCTCCGGCGTCGAGAATGTCTTGATCGAAGGGCGCGAAATCACCTCCGACCGCGAAGAGACGGGCGTGATGGTCAGCACGGTCGGTTTGAAGTATTTCGAGACGATAGGGACGCCTCTCGTAGAGGGCCGCGACTTCACAGCGCAAGACGACGACGCCTCTACGCGCGTGGCCATAGTCAATGAGACGATGGCGCGGCGCTTTTGGCCTGGGCAGACTGCATTAGGCAAACGCTTTCGATTCAATAGCCTGGACGGCCCGCCTATCGAAATTATAGGCGTGGCGCATGACGGCAAATACCGGCAATACTTCGAAGACCCCCGGCCCTATCTTTATATTCCTCTGCTGCAAGACTATCGGGGAGGCGTCACGCTCGTCATTCACACGGAGGCCGACGCGGCAAGCCTGACGGCGGCGGTGCGGCGCGAAGTCGCAAGCCTCGATCCGAGCCTGCCGCTATTTGGAGCCAAGACCATAGAGGAACACCTCGAAGGAAGAACATTCATAGGCACTGCGCTCCTCACATCGTTTTTGGGATTGTTCGGGCTGCTTGGATTGACGCTTGGAGCGATAGGCATATACGGCGTGATCTCTTATTCGGTGAGCCGCCGCACGCGCGAGATAGGGATACGACAGGCGCTGGGCGCGCAGCCGGGCGCGGTCATGAAGCTTGTGATATGGCAGGGGATGAAACTTGCGCTGATGGGAATAGCGATGGGGCTTTTGGCGGCCTTCGCCGTGACGCGATTCCTGTCGAGCTTTCTGTTCGGCGTGAGCGCGACCGACCCTCTGACTTTTGCGGTGATAACATTGCTGCTTGCGGCGGTTGCGTTTCTGGCCTGCTTCATCCCCGCGCGCCGGGCGATGAAGGTGGACCCGATGAAGGCGCTCAGGTATGAGTGAGATCAGCCGTCAGCCATCAGCCATCAGCTATCAGTTTTTTCCCTGATAGCTGACGGCTGATCCGGTTATTGCAAAAGTGCCGCCAGGATGTCCTCGCGTTCGAGATCCTCATAATCTTCGAGTATCTCTTCAGTCGTCATTCCCGAACTGAGCAGTTCGAGAATCGTCTCGACCGGGTAGCGCAATCCGCGAATGGTCGGTTTGCCGTGACAGATTTCCGGGTCGATAGTTATGCGTTCCATCAGATTCATAGTCTGAATCATAACACACTTATTGCACCATTCCGCCCGACAAATATCAGCTATCAGCTATCAGCATTAATAGCTGAACACTGATCACCAACCACTGATCACCACTGACGGCTGATGGCTGATGGCTGATAGCCGAATCAATACCGTGCCAGTTCGAGTATCCCCGATGCTATGTCGTCGACCTGCGGGAGGATTTCGTCTTCAAGCTCCGGGCAGTAGGCCACGAAGCTGTCGAGCGCAGTCACCCTCCGCACGGGACCGTCGAGGTGCTCGAATAGTTCATCGGCTATGCGGGCCGCTATCTCAGCGCCATATCCCCACGAGCGCGTGTCTTCGTAAACAACCAATGCCTTGTTCGTCTTGCGCACGGACTCAGCTATAGCGTCCCAATCGTAAGGACTGAGAGTGCGAAGATCGATCACCTCGACGCTAAGGCCATACTCTTCGGCCACGCGCTTCGCAGCGACCACTGATCGGTAAACCGTCGCGCCATAAGTGATGATCGAAAGGTCGCTGCCCTCGCGGACCACTTTCGCCTTTCCGAAAGGAATCATGTAATCCGGGCCGGGGTAAGCGCCCTTGTTGTGCGTCTGGCGATAGAGGTGTTTGTGTTCGAGGAACATCACGGGGTCGTCCGAGCGAATCGCCGTCCTTAACAGTCCGTTCGCGTCCGTAGCGTTCGAGGGCATAACTACGTGCATGCCGGGCGTGTGCGTAAATAATACCTCGCTGCACTGGCTGTGATAGATGGCCCCGCCCGTGAGATAGCCGCCTATGGCTACACGTATCACCATAGGGCATTTGAAGTGGTTGTTCGAGCGCCAGCGCATCAGAGGGACTTCGTTGCGGAGTTGATGCATGGCAGGCCAGATATAATCGAAGAACTGAATCTCCGGCACGGGCTTCAGCCCGCGAGTCGCAAGCCCGATTGCGCGGCCGACGATGTTCGCTTCTGCGAGCGGTGTATTGAATACACGGTCGCCGCCGAATCTTCGCTGCAAGTTGTGAGTCACCTTGAAGACGCCGCCCTTGCCCTTGACCTCTTCGATGTTCTCTTCGCGGCTGCAATCTGCAACATCTTCTCCGAAGACCACTATCGAGGCGTCTCTCGCCATCTCGTCGTGAAGACATGCGTTGATGAGGTCGACCATAGTCTTCTGGCCGCTCTCTTCCTGCGGGGTCGCTTCGGTATCGAACTCTTTCGAGGTCGGGTCAACGTCAGGCGAGTAGATGTAAAGCAGTGCGGTATCTTTTGCCGGTTTGGGAGCGGCTACGGCTTCGTCTCCGGCCCGGTTCACTTCTTCGTCAACTTCCTGAATTAGATTTTCGATCTCGTCTTCGGTCACGAGTCCTTCGTTGATGAGATACGCCGGGAACGCGCGAATCGGGTCGCGCTCGACTTCGCGGTCTCGCTCGGTTTTTGCACGGTACAATACTTCGTCGTCGGAGAGAGAATGCGAGTAGGGCCTTATTACGTGCGCGTGTACGAGCGCAGGGCCACGACGTTCGCGGCAGTAGGCGACGGCCTTTTGCATCACTTCGTAAGAGGCAAGCACGTCGCATCCGTCTACCTCTTGAATTAAGAGATCAGGGAATCCCGCGACGAGTTTCGATATGCTGCCGCCTGCGGTCTGTACCTCTACCGGGACCGATATGGCATAACCGTTGTCCTCTATCAAATAGATCACAGGAAGCTTCAGGTTGCAGGCCGTGTTGAGCGATTCGAAGAATTCGCCTTCGCTCGTCGTGCCGTCGCCGGCCGTCACAAGCACTATGGAATCGCTTTCGTAGCCGTCGAGAAGTTCGGATGCATCGCCTATACGCTCTGCGCGATAAGCGGCTTCGGCGCACCCTATGGCTTGAAGGAATTGCGTGCCGGTCGGCGAAGACTGAGAGACTATGTTGAATCGCTCGTGGCCCCAATGCGAGGGCATCTGGCGTCCCCCGGATGATGGGTCGGCGGCAGCGGCGGTTGCTTGCATGAGCATTTCGGCAGGAGTCACTCCGAGCGTGAGACAGAGCGCGCGATCCCTGTAATAAGGATAGAACCAGTCATAACCCGTTTTCATGACCATGCCTGCGGCGACCCCTATGGCCTCGTGCCCCGCGCCCGATATCTGAAAGAAGACCTTGTTCTGTCGCTTGAGTTGAATCTCTTTGTCATCGACCCTGCGCGACAGGTACATCAGGCGGTATATCTCAAGCATCTCTTCACGTCCGAGTCCGTGATGTCTCTCTACCTGCGGTTGAACGCTCATCAATCTTGTCTCCTCTTATGATAGTGATGCGTGATGCGTGAATAATGATGCGTGATGCGTGATGCGTGATTATAAAGCAAGCAGTCTTTCACGGGCCAATCGCAAATCTCACACATCGCATCCAGGATATTAACTTTTTACAGGCCAATCACAAATCTCACGCATCACATTCAGCACATTGATTTTTTACAGGCCAATCGCAAATCTCACACATCGCATTCAGCACATTGACTTTTTACAGGCCAATCGCAAATCTCACGCATCACGCATCACTGCATTTCTTTTCATCGCCACTTGCTAAGAGGGCTGATACTCGACTATGTGACCGGCTATGGCGGAGGCGGCCACAGTGTAGGGTGAAGCCAGATACATCTGGCCGGGACCGCTGCGGCCCGGAAAGTTGCGGTTCTGCGCACTTATGACTATCTCTTCTTTCAGGGTGCTGACCCCCGGACCTGCATTGATGCAAGCGCCGCAACTAGGCTCTATCACATTGGCTCCGACCTTCTCGAATATCTCAAGATAGCCGCGTTCCTCGCAATGCTTGCGGACCTCTTGCGAGCCGAATTGAATGAAGCAACGGGTATCGGGGTGGACGTGCGCTCCGCGCGCGAGAGCATCGCGGAACACGCGCGCGTACATGTCCATATCTTCTTTCTTGCCCGCCGTGCATGACCCTCCGTAAGCGATATCGATTCTGACCTCATCGGGCAATTCGTCGACGAAAATTCCGTTGCCGGGGTCGCCGGGCGTTGCGATCATCGGGCGGAGATCGCTTGCATCTATCTCTATCGTGAGCGCGTACCGGGCATCGGGGTCACTCCGCATGCCTTCGCATAGAGCTTTTGCTTCCGAACGCGAAAGGCCGCGCTCGACTAAAAACTCAACGGTCTTTTCATCCGCTGCAACTATGCCTGTGAAGGCCCCGACCTCTGCGGCCATGTTCGTCATCGTGGCGCGCTCGTCTATGTTCAAGTCGGAGACGGCTTCGCCCGCGTACTCGACTATTTTGCCTATCGCGTCGCCGTTGCGCACGAAGTCCGTGCGAAGTATGGCCAGCATGAAATCTTTCGCAGTGATGTTATCGGGTCGGCGACCGTTGACCTGTATCTTCACCTGTTCGGGCACGCGCGCGCGCACGTCCTTCGTTATCCAGGAATTGAAAATGTCAGTAGTACCCACGCCGAAGGCCACTGCCCCTATAGCGCCCGCGTGCGGCGTGTGCGAGTCGGACCCGATTATAATCTGACCGGGCAGGGCGTAATCCTGAAGTATAAGGCTGTGGCATATAGCTTCGGACCCCACGCGCCCTGCGAGTTGCCCGTGCAGGCGCACTCCCTGCTTGTAGGCGAAAGCCTCCTGCTTTTGCATGAGTTGATGCGCGAGGTCTAGCAGTCCCATAGCGCGCCGTTCGGGCGGCATCACTTCATCGAGGAATGTGAGATGGTCCTGAAAGAAGTAGACCGACGCGGGATCGTTTATAGGCTCTTCGCCGACGAGCGATTCATAAAATATCGCGGCCATAGGCGTGACATACTCGTGGCTGAATCGTATATCGGTTCTGACGAAACCCGTGTCTCCGGGTTTGACTGCGGTGACGCCTACTTGATCTGTCGAGAGGTCTGTGACGAAGTGACGCGCGAAGATTTTTTCCGCAAGCGTCATCGGCCGTTTTTCAGTATTGATTTCAGGGAGCGACACCTTGCCCTGAAGCCGGGCGACGTTGAAAGGGAACAATCCGCCGTATTCGATTATCTGCCGGGTTATTTCGTCTTCGCCGCGAGTGAACTCTTCGAGCGCGATCTCTTCGCCCGCTGCTATGCAAGGGAGGAGGCTGAAATCGGTCGAGGTGAGCAGGCCGAGATTCTGGCAGTTCTGCTTGTATATCCTCTCGATGTTTTCGGCTATGACGAGACGTATGCCTGCGGCTATCTCCGCGTAGGGAGATTGCTCGCGGCTAGACCCCTTGCCGCGCC